>CAKTKX010000311.1 GCA_934572365.1 uncultured Oscillospiraceae bacterium | reverse complement strand
GACTGCTCCAAGAGCCTGGTCAACGGCCAGTGCGGCGGCGCGAAGAACGGCAAGTGCGAGATCGACCCCAAGAAGGACTGCGCATGGGAAAAGATTTACCAGCGTCTGGAGAAGCAGGGCCGCACCAAGGAATTCCTGGATCAGCCCATCCAGCTGCGGGATTACTCCGTGACCAATGTGGATGAGATCAAGGCTTATGTAGCCGAGGCACGTGCCAAGCGGTACGAGGGCTTCTACGGCGGCGTCCATCCCACGGAGAATAAGGAGTTCACGGAGCATCTGGCGCTTCAGAAGTTCCCCGAACCCGACACCGTTATCATCCCCCTGGCCATGCACATCGGCGCACCGGCGAACCCCGTGGTTCAGCCCGGCGACAGCGTGAAGGTGGGTCAGCTCATCGGCGAGCAGGCGGGCTTTATCAGCGCCCCCGTGCATTCCAGCGTCAGCGGCACCGTCATTGCGGTGGAACCCCATACCCATCCCAACAAAGGCCCCGGCGTCATGAGCGTCGTCATCAAGAACGACGGCAAGAATACGCTCCATGAGTCCGTAGTCCCCAACAAGTCTCTGGAAGAGCTGACCCCCGACGAGATCGTTGAGATCGTCAAGGAGAAGGGCATCGTGGGCATGGGCGGCGCGACGTTCCCCACCTATGTAAAGCTGAAACCCGGCAAGCCCATCGACGCCGTGCTGATCAACGGCTCCGAGTGTGAGCCTTACCTGACCGCCGACCATCGGGTCATGCTGGAATTTGCCGACGACATCGTGTTCGGCCTGCGCGCCATGATGAAGGCCGTCAGCGCGCCGGAGGGCGTTATCCTCATTGAGGACAATAAGCCCGACGCCATCGCCCTGATGGAAGAAAAGGTTGCGCCTTACGACAACATTCGCGTCTGCGCCGCTAAAACCCAGTACCCCGAGGGCGCTGAAAAGATGCTCATCAAGAAGGTCATGGGTCGTCAGGTTCCCAGCGGCAAGCTGCCCGCCGACGTAGGCTGCGTGGTGAGCAACACCTCCACCGCCAAGGCCATTTCCGACGCTATCCAGAAGGGTCTGCCTCTGGTGGAGCGTGTGGTCTCCGTCACCGGCGAGTTCATCCGCAATCCCGGCAACTACATCGTCAAGCTCGGCACCAACGTGCAGGAGATCATTGATCACTGCGGCGGCGTCACCGGCGATGACGTGGTGCTGAAAATGGGCGGCCCCATGATGGGCGCTCCCATCAAGGACACCAATGTGCCCATTATCAAAGGCTCCAACGGCATCATTGCCATTGCCGCCGATCACACCGAGGAGAAAGAATGTATCAAGTGCGGCCGCTGCATGGACGTATGTCCTATGGAGCTGGCGCCTCTGGATATCTACAAGTACGCCCAGCTGGGTGACGCGGAAACCCTGCTGAAGCTGAACGTGATGGACTGCTTCTCCTGCAAGTGCTGTGAGTACATCTGCTCTTCCAAGATTCCTCTGGTTTCCAAGATCAACGCTGCCAAGGGCCTGGT
>CAKTKX010000310.1 GCA_934572365.1 uncultured Oscillospiraceae bacterium | reverse complement strand
GCGGATATCCCGGTGTGGCACTGGCACGGGGACGTTGCCCAGAGCCATAAGGCGAAGCTCATGCGTCACCCCTCCGGCATTCTCCAGATTACGCCGGAATCCTTGGAAGCGCTGCTTCTGCACAAGCACGCGGCCATTGCCAAATTGTTCGGCGACCTGCGCTTCGTGGTCATCGACGAGGTGCATTCCCTTCTCCGGGGCGACCGGGGCGGGCAGACGCTGTGCTTAATTGAGCGGCTGTCCCGGATTGCGGGGGTCAATCCCCGGCGCATCGGATTGTCTGCCACCATCGGCGACCCGGAGGGAACCGGCGAATTTCTGTCCCTGGGCACGGGGAGGAAAACCATCATTCCCAAAATCGACGCCAAGGGCAGCAAGTGGCGGCTGAGCATGGAGCATTTCTACGTCAAGGACGCCCAGGCCGCAGAGGATAAGCAGATTCCCGACGCCCTGCCCGTGCTGGAAGAAAAAACCGACGACGCCCCCGCCAACGCCGACCCCGGCATTGGGTATATCTTCGAGCATACCCGGGGCAAAAAATGTCTGGTTTTCGTCAATTCCCGGGAAGAATGCGAGATGGTGACCACCACGCTGCGCCATTACTGCGAGCTGAACCACGAACCCGACCGCTTTCTCGTCCATCACGGCAACCTTTCCGCCTCCTACCGGGAGACGGCGGAGGGAATCATGAAGGACGATTCCCAGTACATGACCACGGTGACCACCGCGACGCTGGAGCTGGGCATTGACATCGGCCGGTTGGAGCGAGCGTTTCAGATCGACGCGCCCTGGACGGTATCCTCGTTCTTGCAGCGAATGGGACGCACCGGCCGGCGGGAGCTTCCGCCGGAAATGTGGTTCGTCATCCGGGAGGATGAGCCGGAGGTGCGGGCTATGCTGCCCACCACCATTCCCTGGAAGCTTTTGCAGGGCATTGCCCTGGTGCAGCTGTATCTGGAGGAACGGTGGGTGGAGCCGCCCCGGCTGGACAGGTTGCCATTCAGCCTTTTGTATCACCAGACCATGTCCACCCTGGCCTCCTGCGGCGAGCTGTCCCCCCGGGCGCTGGCTGACCGGGTGCTGCGGCTGCACTATTTCCACAGGATCACCCAGGAGGACTACCGGGTGCTGCTCCGGCATCTTATCGTCACAGACCACATTCAGCAGACGGAACAGGGCGGCCTGATCGTAGGGCTGGCAGGGGAGCGGGTCATCAACTCCTTCAAGTTCTACGGCGTGTTTCAGGAAAGCGAGGAATACACCGTCCGCAGCGAGTCTCAGGAGCTGGGTACGGTGGTCTCGCCGCCCCCGGTGGGGGAGAAGCTGGCCATTGCGGGGCATGTCTGGCAGGTGCTGGACGTGGACCACAAGCGCCGCCTGATCTACTGCCAGCAGGTGAAGGGCAGCGTCCCCGCCTATTTTGGCCAGTGTCCCGGCGACCTGCACACCAAAATTCTCACAAGAATGCGCCGGGTGCTTCAGGAGAACAGGCAGTACCCCTATCTGATGAAAAATGCGGTGGCGCGGCTGGA
>CAKTKX010000309.1 GCA_934572365.1 uncultured Oscillospiraceae bacterium | reverse complement strand
GCGGCGGCGCAGACCTCCGTCCCCGCGTCCGCGGCGATGTCCACGCCGTTGTGGACGCGCCAGTCCCGGGTGGTCTCATTGTAGCTCAGCGCCTCCATAGAGTAGGCGGAGATCTCCTCGCCGGAAACCGGAGACGTGGTCTTAAACGGCTTCTTCGCCGTGGGAGCGGGCGTCGTACCCTGGGTGGCGGGGGTCGTGGACTGGGTCTGGGGCTGGGTAGCCAGCGCCGGGACGTCCTCGGCCTCCATGGTTCCTACGAGGATGTCCTCCCCAACGGATTCCTGAATGGAGACTTCCTCCACGCGGTTGGCGTTTCGATAGTATACATAGCTGGTGATCCCGATGGCGGCTGCGCACAGGATCAGGGCTATGTAGTAGCCCTTTCCGCCGCGGCCGGCATGTTTGTTGTCGCTCATTTGTTAAGCACCTCCGAGGCTGATTATTGCCGGGATTTCCGGAGGTTAAACACAGATTGCGAAATATTTCAGAGAATAAAGTGGCTTATTCTCCCAACTGATCGATGATCCCCCCGATGGCGTCCGCCTGCTTCTGGGTCAGCGCCGCCTGCCTGGAGTCGCAGCGGGCGAAGTATTCCGTCAGGTTGATCTCGTATTCGGTGCCGACCTCGGTCTCCACCGTGAACTCCGTGGAACAGCTGCAAATGTCATCGCTGGTATAGTCCAGATTTTCCAGAATGGCCGTCAGCGTAACGGCGTCGCTGCCGGAGACTGTGTAGATGCTTCCGTCCAGCGTTACGGTGGCGGAGGTGTTCCCACAGTAACCGTCCTCCGTGCCACCGGTGGTTGCGGGTTCATCGGCGGGGACGTGGGTGTGACCGCCGTCCGCAGGAGCGGCTTCCTCAATGGCGTCGAAATTGGGGGCGGCGTTCTTCTGATCGGCCGCTTCGGCAATGGACATCGGGGCTTTATCCACGGCCGCGGCGGTTTTGGAGGAACCCATGTGGCCAAAGAAGCGGGAGAACATGGTGCCCGCCAGCAGCACTACCGCGAGACAAGCAGCCATGGCCGCCCAGCGCTGCCAATGCACCTGGTGCTTCTTCGGCTGCGTGCGCAGGGCGTCCGTTGCCGCGACCAGGTCGGCGGGAAGCAGATTCAGCGCGTCATGAAGCTTTTCGGAAGTCATATGCTGAACCCCTCCTTTTCCAGGTATTCCTTCAGCCCCACCCGGGTGCGGTAGAGCAGGCTCTTGCACTTGCTTTCTGACATGCCGCAATAGGCCGCGACCTCTTTCAGCGAGTCGAGAAAATAGTACCGCCCGATGAAGGCGTTCCGGGCTTCCTCACTTTGCAGCCGGAGGTAAATTCCAATGGTGTCGGCCAGCAGCTTGACGTTGATGATCTCCTCGGTGGTATTGCCCCCGGACACGCAGTCGTCCAGCTCAGACAGAGACAGGGCGTATTGGGAATCCCGCCGCTTGTCCCGGGTGCGGTAGCGGAAGCGGTCGATGGAAATGCGCCGGGTGAGCTTGGCGAGATACGCGGAAAGCACCGACGGCCGCTGGGGCGGCATGGAATTCCAGGCGGCGAGGTATGTATCGTTGACGCTCTC
>CAKTKX010000308.1 GCA_934572365.1 uncultured Oscillospiraceae bacterium | reverse complement strand
TTTTGGAGAGGATCGTATGGCAAATAAAAATCAGGACTGGGACGATCTTGGAAGAAGCATTCAGGACATTGTGGACAAGGCCGTCAATTCCCACGACTATCAGAAGCTGAACCAGACGGTCAGTCAGGCCGTGGGCAAGGCCGTGGATATGGGAAGCGAGGCCGTCCGCAAGGCGATGGAAGCCGCTGCCCGCCCTGCGCCCCAATCTGCCAAACCCGTCTATCGGGAGGTCGAGGCCACGGTCGTGGAGGAAAAGAAAGACCTTCCCGTCCTTTACGCCGGAACCGGCGGCGAGACCGCCGTGGGGCTTGTGAAGATCGTAGGCGGCGGCATGGCGCTGCTCACCGGGTTCGTGTCCTTTATTTCTCTGCTGGTCAGGCTGATCGTGGGAGCCGGTCTGGGGATCGCGTCCACTGTGATCACGGCGGGCGGCGTCATCGCCGGAATCTGGCTGATCGTCAGCGGCATCCGGAAGCTGGGATGGGTCAGCCGGTTCAAGATGTACAAAAGAACCCTGGGAGAAAATACCCACTGCACCCTGGAGCGGCTGGCGCGGAGCGTGGGAAAAAACGTGAAGTTCGTCCGCAAGGAATTGCGGAAGATGATCGGCAAGGGGCTGTTCCTGGAAGGGCATATGGACAAAGAGGAAACCTGCCTCATCACCAGCGACGAAACCTACCGGCACTATGAGCAGAGCCGTCTGGCGCTGGAAGAACGTCAGCGGCAGGAGGCCGCGGCCAGCGCCCCGAAGGTGTCCAACCCCCAGGATCCCCGGGTGCAGGAGGTTCTGGATCGTGGCAACGCCTTTATCGACCAGATTCGCGCCTGCAATGACGCCATTCCCGGGGAGGAGATTTCCGGGAAGATCTCCCGGATGGAGCTGATTGTCCGCCGTATTTTTGAGCGGGCGGAGGCGCACCCGGAGGTGGTTCCCGACCTGAAGAAGCTGATGGATTACTACCTGCCCATGACGGTGAAGCTCCTGAACGCCTACGCGGACATGGACGCCCAGCCTGTGCAGGGGGAGAACATTCAGGCTTCCAAGAAGGAGATCGAGGCCACGCTGGATACGCTGAATCTGGCCTTTGAGAAGCTGCTGGACGACCTGTTCCGGGACTCCGCTATGGACGTTTCCAGCGACATTTCCGTCCTCAACACCCTGCTTGCCCAGGAGGGACTGACGGAGGACGGCTTATCCCAAGTGAAGAAACAGCAGACGCTGTAAGAAATAACCACATTATTGGAAGAGGAGATCAATTATGGACGCTGAATACAAAGATGTGAATGAATCCACCGTTGTCCCCAGTCTGACTCTGGAACCGGAGCTGGAAGATACGCCCAAGCTGGTCGTGGCCGAGGAAACGCAGCTGCAGCAGACCAAGGTTGCCGAGCCGGTGCTGACGCCCCAGGAGCAGCAGATGGTGGACGATTTCGCCCAGAAGATCGACGTGGAGAACACCGCCCAGATTTTGCAGTACGGCGCGGGAACCCAGAAGAAAATGGCCGATTTCTCCGACGCCGCCCTTGCCAATGTGCGTACCCAGGACTTGGGCGAGGTGGGCGACCTGATCGTCAACGTGGTGGG
>CAKTKX010000307.1 GCA_934572365.1 uncultured Oscillospiraceae bacterium | reverse complement strand
GCCGATAACCTTATCTCCTGTATTTAAAGTCTTGATGGACTGCTCGAGAAGCTCCGCAAAGTTCTCCTCCTGTACAGTCTCAACATTCGTGATTTCGCTCATAGTCTTGTTGACCTCCTTTATAATCCACGCCGGCGTCGACGCACCGGCAGTGATTCCAACATCGCTGACACCGCGAAAGTCCTCCGGACGCACCTCGGAGGCATTGTCCACCAGAAATACCCGGTCGCAGTGTTCTCGGCAAATCATAGCGAGACGGCCTGTGTTGGAACTTTTGGGGTCTCCCACAACGACCATAGCCTGACAGATTTCACTCAACCCAGCTGCTTCGCTTTGCCTATACTCAGTTGCTCTACATATTGTATCAAAAATTTTCAGGTTAGTAAACTGTTTTTTTGCAAATTCACCGCACATTTTCCACAAAGATTCCGTTAAAGTCGTTTGTGAAACCATGCAAATTGGCGAATTCTTAAGATCTTCTTTGGAATAAGCCCAGTTTTTCAGGCCGTCCAGGGTCTCAAAAACCCGGCAGTCCCGGCACCATCCGGCAATGCCCTCCACCTCCGGGTGGGTGGGCGTTCCGATAATGACGGGCAGCTGTCCTTCCTCCTCGGCGCGGCTGACAATTCCGTGGATACGCTTGACGAAGGGACAGGTGGCGTCGATGATCTCCACGCCCCTGCGCTGCAATTCCTCGTACACCGCCCGGCTGACACCGTGGGAGCGGATGATCACCGTCTGGCCGGGGCTAGCCTGCTCCGGGGTGTCGATCACCTCGACCCCAAGGGCGCGGAATTTGTCCACCACGTGATGATTGTGGATAATCGGCCCCAGGGTAACCACGGTTTTCCCTGCTTTGGCCGCCTGCTCCACCAGCTCCACCGCACGGCTGACGCCGAAGCAGAATCCGGCGCTTTCCGCGACCCGGACGCTCATAGCGTCACCTTCCGGGCAATGATCTCCTTCATCGCGGCAATAACGCCGTCGATATCCAGCTCGGAGGTGTCCAGCCTGACGCTGTCCCGGGCCATTTTCAGGGGGGCAATTTCCCGGTGGGTGTCCTGATAGTCCCGCTGCTGGATGTCCTTGAGGATTTTATTGTAGTCCGCCTTCTGCCCCTTTGCAATCAGCTCCTCCGTGCGGCGCTTTGCCCGCACCTCCGGGGTTGCGGTGAGGAAAATCTTCACCGTGGCCTTGGGCAGCACCACGGTGCCGATGTCCCGACCGTCCATGATGACGTTGTGCTTCTCCGCCATTTCCCGCTGCATGTCCAGCAGCAAGTCCCGGACGATGGCATGGGCGGAGACCAGGCTTGCTTTCTGGGAAAGGTCGGGCGTGCGGATGTCGCCGGTCACGTCCATGCCGTTCATAATCATGTGCTGGACGCCCTCGTCGTCGTACTCGATGCCGATGGTCAGCTCGTCAATGTAACGGGTGATGCCGTCGATGTCCTTGGGGCTGATGCCCCACAGGTCAAAGAAATAGGCCACGGTGCGGTAAATCGCCCCGGTATCCACGTAGTAAAAGCCCAGCTCTTTGGCAAGTCTTCGGGCAATGGTGGACTTTCCCGCCCCGGCGGGGCCGTCAAT
>CAKTKX010000306.1 GCA_934572365.1 uncultured Oscillospiraceae bacterium | reverse complement strand
GGGATATCCTCCCCGGCCAGATTCTCCCGCAGTCCGTAGCCCACCTGTCTGGAATTTCTGGGCTTGCCGCAGAGCATGGCGATCTGCCCGTAGGTCGCGACTTTCCCTCTGGGGATGCGCAGGCAGACGAGCCGCATTTTTTCGTAAAACGTCATGATTTTCCCACCTTCGACCGTTGTCAGATTATTGTAGCACCGAACGGGGATTTGAACAACGGAAATTTATGCAAATCAAAAAAGGAGTGTCTTGTAATGAATAAAAAGGTACTGATCCTGTCCTCCAGCCCACGCAAGGGCGGCAATTCGGAGACGCTGGCCGCGGCCTTCGCCAAAGGCGCACTGGAAGCCGGGGATCTGGTGGAAACCGTACATCTCCGGGAAAAGAACTACGGCTTCTGCCGGGGCTGTCTCGCCTGCCAGAAGCTGGGGCACTGCGTCATCAGGGACGATGCCGTGGAGGTAACCGCAAAAATGCACGACGCCGACGTGCTGGTGTTCGCCACGCCGGTGTACTATTACAGCGTCAGCGGCCAGCTCAAGACCATGCTGGATCGCGCCAACCCGCTGTACGACACGGACTATGCCTTCACCAAAGCCTACCTGCTGGCGACGGCGGCGGAGGACGAGCCGGAAACGGTGGATGGCACCCGGACGGCCATGCAGGGCTGGGTGGACTGCTTCCCCCGCTGTGAGCTGGTGGACACGATCTTTGCGGGCGGCGTCAACGGCGTCGGCGACATTGCTGGACATCCTGCGCTGGAAAAGGCCTATCAGGCCGGAAAATCCGTGTGATTCCGGCATTTTCCCAAAAGAACTGGCCGCATTCCCCTGACGGGGAATGCGGCCTTTGAAATTTATTTGCGGTCAGAGAAGCAAAACCGGATTACCGGCCCTCGCGGATCGCGGCCTGCGCGGCGGCGAGACGGGCGATGGGCACACGGAAGGGGCTGCAGGAAACATAGTCCAGACCGATCCGGTGGCAGAACTCCACGCTCATGGGGTCGCCGCCGTGCTCGCCGCAGATGCCGCAGTGCAGCTCCGGACGAACCTTCTTGCCCTTCTCCACAGCCATCTGCATCAGGGCACCGACGCCGGTCTGATCCAGCTTGGCGAAGGGGTCGTTCTCGAAGATCTTGGCGTCGTAGTAGGCAGCCAGGAACTTGCCCGCGTCGTCACGGCTGAAGCCGTAGGTCAGCTGGGTCAGGTCGTTGGTGCCGAAGCAGAAGAACTCCGCTTCCTTGGCGATCTCGTCGGCAGTCAGGCAGGCGCGGGGGATCTCGATCATGGTGCCGACCTCATAGTGCAGCTGGGCACCGGCTGCGGCGATCTCGGCATCCGCCGCCTTGACCACCACGTCCTTGACGAACTTCAGCTCCTTGGCGTCGCCGGTCAGGGGGATCATGATCTCAGGCACCAGCGTCCAGTCGGGGTGACGACCCTTCACTGCCAGCGCCGCGCGGATGACGGCCTTGGTCTGCATGGCGGCGATTTCGGGGTAGGTGACCGCCAGACGGCAGCCGCGGTGACCCATCATGGGGTTGAACTCGTGCAGGGAGGCGATGATGTCCTTGATCTGCTGGACGGTCTTGCCCTGCGTCT
>CAKTKX010000305.1 GCA_934572365.1 uncultured Oscillospiraceae bacterium | reverse complement strand
CAGGACTCCGTGGACAGGATATAAGGTTCCACACCCTGTTCCCGGAAGAAGCCGCCCACCTGGTTGGTGATGTCCTCGTGGTCGGCGCGGGTGGCGAGGGTCTGGGTGATGTCGGCGATGTCGGGAACCTCGGTGACGGTGGCGATCATCAGGCAGTTTTTGTAGCGCATACACTTCTCCTGACATGTCTCCACGCTGCCGACGCCGGGAGGGCACGCCCAGCTTTTGCCGTACATGGGGCATTCATGCTCGCAGATCCACCGGACGCGCTGGGAGAATTCCAGCTCCTGTGGATCGAAGAACTGGTAGCAGTACAGGGGCAGCTCCGCCAGCTTTTCCTCTAAGATTTCCTGATTCATCCAAATTCCTCCATAATCTGAGTGCAGCCCTCTACAAGGTCGTCCCATGTTTTGCCAAAATCCCCCGTATACCAGGGATCGGCCACGTCCCGGTCAAGCAGCGGCCGGATCTTCTCCGGGTCGTCGGGAAGCAGCCGCCTCAGGAGCCGGGCGTTGCTGCTATCCATATAATAGATCCGGTCGAAATGCCGCAAGTCCGCGGCGGTCACCTGCCGTGCGGTGTGATCGCCGCAGAAAACGCCGTGCCGTCCCAATTCCCGGCGTGCAGCCGGGTAGACGGGGTTACCGATCTCCTCCCGGCTCACCGCGGCGGAGTCGATTTCAAATCGGTCGGCCACTCCCGCCCGCACGGCCATGTCCTTTAGAATATACTCCGCCATAGGACTGCGGCAAATATTGCCGTGGCAGATAAATAAGATTTTTGTCATTGCTTATATATCCCTTCAAAAGCCTCCAAGCCTTGATATTTCAAGGCTTTTGGCGCTTCTTTCATTTTTTCTGTCATGCCGGAAACCTACGCATATTTCCGCAACTCTACGCAGATTTTCGGGCAAATGGTGTAGTAATTGGTGTAGTGGCTGTGGCTTCTTCAACCTGATTTTCTCTGCGGTTCCGGTGCGGCAAGCCCTTTGAAATCAATGATCTTTGCCATCTGCTCGGCGGCGCGGTCATAGCTTGCATGGGTGTAAACATTCAGCGTGACACCCACATCGGAATGTCCCATGACATACTGCAAGGTCTTGATGTCCATGCCTGCGTTCGCCATGTTCGTGCAAAAGGTGTGCCGGAACACATGAGGCGTAATGTGCGGCAGAGGCTTGTCCGGGTGCAGCTTTTGATATTTCTTCATCGCCCAACGCATTTCATTCTCAATGTGCAGGGCAACCTTCGGACTGTCGTTCTTGTCCAGCAGAAGGAACCCGCTGTACCCGTCGATGATCGTCTCTGTTTTCACGCACTTGCGGCGGGAGAGAATGTTTTGCAGGCTCCGGTAAACCTCGTCCGTCATGGGAATGTAGCGGCAGCCGCACTCGGTTTTGGTTTTCTCCACATAATACTTGCCGCCGCGCTCTCGGACAAGTTGGTGATCTACCCGGATTTTCCGCCCGGTAAAGTCCAGATCAGCCTTTGTCAGCCCGCAGAACTCGCTGACGCGCATCCCGGTTCCCAGCAGCACCACAAACTCGTCGTAATACTTGCAGTAGGTCTTGTCCTCCCGGATGAAATCCATCCAAAGCGT
>CAKTKX010000304.1 GCA_934572365.1 uncultured Oscillospiraceae bacterium | reverse complement strand
TCCTCCACGGCAGGCTGCCCCAGATAGGCGATGTCCACATGCTCGTATTTCAGTAAGGTTTCCATGGTTACCTCCGGCTTTTGGGGTCTGCGTAGTCCCGGATGGTGTCGCCCAGAAGGTTGAAGATCATCACCGAAAGGAAAATGGCAATGCCGGGGCTGAAGGTGATCCACGGGGAGGTGGTCATGAGGCTTCTGGTGTCGCTCATCATGCTGCCCCATTCGGGAATCGGCGGCTTCGCGCCCAGCCCCAGAAAGCTCAGCGCCGCCAGCTCCATCATCATGGTTCCGATGTCCAGCATGGCTGTGACCAGAACGGGGCCGATGATGTTGGGAAGAATGTGCCTGAAAATGATCTTTGCCGCGCCGCTGCCGGACAGCCGGACGGCCTTCATCCACTGGGTTTCTTTTTGAGAAAGGGTCTGGCTTCGGGCGATCCGGGCATACTTCGGCCAGGAGATCGCCGCCAGTGCGATAATGGCGTTTTGCAGTCCGCCGCCCAGAACCCCCGCCACCGCCAGAGCGAATACCAGGCCGGGGAAGGCCAGAAACACGTCGGAAATGCGCATCAGCACCGTATCGGTCAGGCCGCCGACCCAGCCGCAGGTCACGCCCACAGCCGTGCCAATGGTCGTGATGATGGCCACCAGCAGAAGCGTGGAAAAAATACTCGCCCGGCTTCCGGCAATGACCCGGGACAGCATATCCCGTCCGTACCGGTCTGTCCCCAGAGGATGGGCTTTGGTAGGCGCCTGCTTGGCGATGTCCAGATTCTGGAGGTACGGGTCATAGGGCGTCAGGTACTTCGAAAAGAGGGAGCAGAGGATCAGAGCGATGGCCAGAACAGAAAAAAGGATCAGGCGGGCTTTCACCGTGTTTCGCCTGACTGTGCCAATGGAGGTTTTTACGGTCTTCATCCCGCCTGCACCCCCAGTCGAATTCTAGGGTCAAGGACGTGGTAGAGAATGTCCGTAACCAGATTCACCAGCACGTAAATAATCGCCATCCAGACCACGTAAGCCTGAATGAGGGGATAGTCCCGCATGGTGATGGCGTCCACCGCCAGCTTCCCCACGCCGTCCCACATGAAGATGCTTTCAATAATGGCCGTGCCGCCCAGCAAGCTGCCGATGGACAGCGCCAGCAGGGTCAGAATGGTGAGCATGGCGGATTTCAGGACGCTTTTCCACAGGATCACCCTGCCGCGCACGCCTCTTGCCGCCGCACCGAGAACATAGTCCTTGTTCAGCTCCTCCAGCACCGCAGCTCTGACCTGCCGCATATACTTGGCGGACATGGCAATGGCCAGGGTCAGGGTGGGGAGAATGGCGCTCTGCACCGTAGTCCCGCCGGAAATGACGGGGAGCAGTTTCCATTTTATGGAAAACAGCTGCATCAGCAGCAGCGCCACAAAAAAGTTCGGCAAACTGTTGCCGATGAAGCTGAAAAACCGCAGAAAATAGTCCGTAAATTGATCGTGCTTCACCGCCGCCCAGATACCCAGGGGGATGGAAATGATTACGGTTGCACCGATAGAGAGCGCCGTCAGCAGCAGCGTCGCCGGGAGCTTGGACACAAACGTCCCGAACACATCCTTCCCGGAAACATAGCTGACGCCCATAT
>CAKTKX010000303.1 GCA_934572365.1 uncultured Oscillospiraceae bacterium | reverse complement strand
CGGGCGATCAGCTCCATTTCGGAGTTGGAGCGGGAGAAATTCAGATATTTGCAGCCGTACATGATGGGCGGACAGGCGGAGCGCATGTGAACCTCCTTCGCGCCGCTTTCGTACAGGAAGTCCACCGTCTCCCGCAGCTGGGTGCCGCGAACGATGGAGTCGTCCACAAACAGCAGCTTCTTGCCCTGGATCAGCTCCGGCACGGGGATCTGCTTCATCTTCGCCACCAGGTTGCGCATCTCCTGATTGGCGGGGGTGAAGGAGCGGGGCCAGGTGGGGGTGTACTTGACGAAGGGGCGGGCGAAGGGCTTATGGGACTGGTTTGCGTAGCCGATGGCGTGGGGCAGACCGGAGTCCGGCACGCCCGCCACGAAGTCCACGTCCGGCATGGTGCCGGCTTCCATTTCCCTGCGGGCCATGATCTCGCCGTTGCGGTAGCGCATGACCTCCACGTTTTTGCCCTCGTAGTTGGAGTTGGGGTAGCCATAGTACGTCCACAGGAAGGCGCAGATCTTCATTTTGGTACCGGGGGCGGCGAGCCTCTCAAGGCCGTCCGCCGTCATTTTCACAATCTCCCCGGGGCCAAGCTCGTAGCAGTCCTGATAGCCCAGCTTGTGGTAGGCGAAGGACTCGAAGGACACGCACAGGCCGTCGCTGTTTTTCCCTACCAGCACAGGCAGCCGTCCCAAGCGATCCCGGGCGGCGATGATGGCGTCTGGGGTCAGCAGCAGGATGGTGCAGGAGCCGTCGATGACCTCCTGGGCATAGCGGATACCCTCGATCAGGCTGCCCCGCTGGTTGATGAGAGCGGCGGTCAGCTCGGTGGTGTTGATCTTGCCGGAGGACATGGCCATGAACTGATGTCCCGGCCCGGAGAAGGCTTCCTCCACCAGCTGTTCTGCGTTGTTGATAATGCCCACGGTGGAGATGGCGAACATCCCCAGGTGGGAGCGCACCAGCAAAGGCTGGGGGTCGGTGTCGGAAATGCAGCCGATACCGGCGTTTCCGCTGAATTTTGCCATGTCGTCGTCAAATTTCGTGCGGAAGGGGGTATTTTCAATGCTGTGGATCTGCCGCTGGAAGCCCTTTTCCCTGTCGTAGAAGGCAAGTCCGGCCCGGCGGGTGCCTAAGTGGGAGTGGTAGTCCGTGCCGAAGAAAACGTCGTAAATGCAATTCTTATGGGAAATTGCCCCGAAGAAACCGCCCATGTGTTTGTATCCTCCCTCAGCCCTTCAGCTCCGCCTGAAGGGCGGCGTCCTTTTCCAGTACCTTCGCCGCGTCGGCGGCGCGTCTGGCGTCCAGCTTGGCGGCAAGCTCCGCGTCCTCCACTGCCAGAATCTGGGCGGACAACAAAGCGGCATTCACGCCCCCATTTACGGCTACGGTGGCCACCGGAATACCGGAGGGCATCATGACCGTGGAAAGAAGAGCGTCAATGCCGTCGAGACAGGGACCTTTGCAGGGAATGCCGATGACCGGCAGGGTGGTATTTGCCGCGATGGCGCCGGCCAGGTGCGCAGCCATACCGGCGGCGGCGATGAGCACGCCGAAGCCGTTTGCCCGTGCGGATACGGCAAAATCCCGAGCCTCCTCGGGGGTGCGGTGGGCGGAGTAGATGTGACA
>CAKTKX010000302.1 GCA_934572365.1 uncultured Oscillospiraceae bacterium | reverse complement strand
TATGCACATTCTACCAGCAATCGCGCTAATTTGCAACTACTAATTTGCAGATTAGACAAATGTTTTTTCTGGAAAAACACAGGGCGGGAAATCCCCGCCCTATGCGCATATTTACTTCTCGTAACCGGGCTTGCCCAGGAGCTGGAACATGTTGCGTTTGTAAAGCTCCACGCCGGGCTGGTTGAAGGGGTTGACGTCCAGGATGTATGCGGAAACGCCGCAGCACAGCTCCAGGAAGTAGAACAGCTCGCCCACCTTCCGGTCGTTCAGCTCGCCGCAGTCCATGGTGATGACAGGCACGCCGCCGTCCACATGGGCGGCCACGGTGCCGAGGTACGCCTTCTCGTCGACAAAGTCCAGGGTCTTGCCTTCCAGGTAGTTCAGGCCGTCCAGATTCTTCCAGTCGGAGCCGATGGTGTACAGGGCGGCGGGAGGATCGAAGCGAACCATGGTTTCAAAAATGTTCCGCTGACCCTGCTGGATCATCTGACCCAGAGAGTGGAGGTCGGCGGTGAACTCGGCGGTCACGGGGAACAGCCCCTTGCCGTCCTTGCCCTCGGACTCGCCGAACAGCTGCTGCCACCAGCCGCCGAACATCTTGAAGCCCGGCTCGTAGCTCTCAAAAATTTCCATGGCCTTGCCGTTGCGGTACAGCAGATTCCGCACGGCGGCATACTGCCAGACGGGGTTCTCGAAGGAACGCAGGTCATAGCTCTCCTTGGCGTCGGCAGCGCCGTTCATCAGCTCCATAACGTCGATGCCGGCCACAGCCAGAGGCAGCAGACCCACGGGGGTCAGCACGGAGAACCGGCCGCCCACATCGGGGGGGATGACGAAGGTCTCCCAGCCCTCTTCCGTAGCCATCTGGCGCAGAGCGCCCTTGCAGGGGTCGGTGATGGCGTAGATGCGGCTCTTGGCGCCCTCGGTGCCGTACTTCCGCTCCAGCATCCAGCGCAGAGCACGGGTGGCGATGGCGGGTTCGGTGGTGGTGCCGGATTTGGAGATGATGGCGATGGAGAAGTCCTTGCCCTCCAGCAGCCGGGTCAGCTCGTTCCAGTGACGGGTGCTCAGGCCGTTGCCGGCGAAGAAGATCTGGGGATTGCCCTTGCCCTTACCGATGTTGTGGTTGGGACCCTGGAGCAGCTCGATGGCAGCCCGGGGGCCAAGGTAGGAGCCGCCGATGCCGATGACCACAAATACGTCGGAGTCGCTGCGGATCTTCTCCGCTGCCCGCCGGATGCGGGTGATTTCCTCCGTGGCCTCCCGGACGGGCAGGTTCTGCCAGCCGAGGAAATCATTGCCTGCACCGGTGCCGTCCGCCAGCGTAGCGTGGGCGGCGGCGACTTCCTTTTCCATCGCCAGCAGATCGGACAGGGTGACCTGACCCCATACGTTGGAGATATCAACTTTAATCATGTCGTGGGACACGTCCTTTCATTTGTCTATTCGATTCCTCAATATGTTACCGCAAATTTGCCGGAAACGCAAGACCCTTCACAAAAAGTTTCCATGGGAACTGTGCCAAACTTTTTTATATTTTCCACTGGTAATTTTGCACGAAATATGTATAATGGAGAAAGAACTTCATTATCACGCAGGAGGAACTGACTATGAAATACGGATTTGGCATCGATCTCGGCGGCACCACCGTCAA
>CAKTKX010000301.1 GCA_934572365.1 uncultured Oscillospiraceae bacterium | reverse complement strand
AAAGATAGAGGATGAAAACATGGGGAAAATAATTGCCGTGGTGAATCAGAAGGGCGGCGTGGGAAAAACCACCACCGCCGTGAATCTGACCGCCGCACTGCATGATCTGGGACTGCGCGTTCTTCTGTGCGACTTTGACCCCCAGGCAAATGCCACATCCGGCCTGGGGCTGGACAAGCGGAAGTGCAAATACTCTGTCTACGACGTGCTGATCAACGACGTTCCGGCGGCGGACGCCATCGTCTCCACACCCTACGGGGACGTGCTGCCCTCTGCATCCGATCTGGCCGGTGCCACCGTAGAGCTGATCTCCGCCCAGCATCGGGAAAGGCAGCTGGACATGGCGCTGAACGGCGTTAAGGAACGCTACGACCTAATTTTTGTGGACTGCCCGCCGTCGTTGGAGCTGCTGACACTGAACGCCCTGTGCGCGGCGGACGGGATTCTGGTGCCGGTGCAGTGTGAATACTTCGCGCTGGAGGGTCTCAGCGACCTGATGGCGACGCTGCGCACGGTGAAACGCCGGATGAACCCCCGGCTGGAGGTCTTCGGCGTGGCGCTGACCATGTTCGACGGGCGGACGAATTTCTCGGCGCAGGTTTCCCAGGAGGTTCGGAGGCATTTTCCCGGGAAGGTATTCTCCACGGTCATTCCGCGAAACATCCGGCTGGCGGAAGCGCCCAGCCACGGCGTTCCCATCACCGCCTATGACCGGGTCAGCAGGGGAGCCGCCGCCTATCGGGCAATAGCGGAAGAAATTCAGCAAAAGCTGTGAAAGAAGAGAAAGGAGCAAGGATGGCATCACAGAAAGGACTTGGCAAGGGTCTGGGTGCGCTTTTGGGGGATTTCAGCGAAGAACCCCTGGAAAAAAGCGCGTATCAGCAATTGCCGATCTACAAGGTAGAACCCAACCCCGATCAGCCCCGGCAGGACTTTGACGAAGAAGAATTGCAGGCGCTGGCGGATTCCATCACCGTTCACGGCATCATTCAGCCCCTGACGGTGCGGGAAATGCCCAACGGCTACTATCAGATCATTGCCGGTGAGCGGCGCTGGCGTGCCGCGCGGATGGCGAATTTAAGCGACGTCCCGGCGGTGATCATCGAGGCCGACGACAAGAAAGCCATGGAGCTGGCGCTGATCGAGAATTTGCAGCGTCAGGACTTAAACCCCTTGGAAGAAGCGCTGGGGTATCAGACGCTGATGAACGAGTACGGTCTGACTCAGGAGGAAGCCGCCGGTCGGGTAGGGAAGTCCCGTCCCGCCGTGGCAAATGCTCTGCGGCTGCTGGGGCTGTGTCCCGAGGTGCAGGAGCGCGTCCGGAAGGGCGAGCTGTCCGCCGGTCACGCTCGGGCGATCTTGCAGCTGAAATCCGAGAAGAAGCAGCAGGAGGCCGCCCAGAAAATTGTTGCCCTGGGGCTGTCCGTCCGTCAGGCGGAGCTGCTGTGTAAGAACATGAGCAAGGAGCCCGCGCCCCAGAAAAAGGAAGTTTTCGCGGTGGATTACGTGGCCGAATGTGAAAAATCCCTGAGCAAGCACCTTGGCCGGGGCGTCAAGATTGTCAACGGCAAGCGCAAGGGGCGCTTTGAACTGGAATTCTATGGGCAGGAAGATTTGCAGAATCTGCTGGACGCCCTGATGAAAATACAAAAATA
>CAKTKX010000300.1 GCA_934572365.1 uncultured Oscillospiraceae bacterium | reverse complement strand
TGGGCAGAACGTCAACTCCTATGGCAAGGATTTGAGCTGCGGCATGGATTTTGCCGACCTGCTGGCCGCCATTGCCCAGATTCCGGGGGATTTTCTCATCCGCTTCATGACAAGCCATCCTCGTGATGCCAGCGAGAAGCTCTTCGACACCATGGCGCGCTATTCCAAAATCGCGAAGCAGCTGCATCTCCCCTTCCAGTCCGGCTCCTCCCGTGTGTTGAAGGCCATGAACCGCCACTATGACCGGGAGACCTATCTGCAAAAGGTGAACTACGCCAAAAAGGTCATGCCCGATCTGGTGCTGACCAGCGACGTTATTGTTGGCTTCCCCGGAGAGACCGATGAAGAATTTGAAGAGACCATCAGCCTGATTCAGTCCGTGCATTACGACAGTCTGTTCACCTTCATCTTCTCCCCCCGTCCCGGCACCCCCGCCGCCAAAATGGACGACCCGACGCCAAAGGAAGAGAAAAACCGCCGCTTCGACCGGCTCTGCGCGGTACAGAACGCCATTTCCGAGGAAATCCACAATGCCTACATTGGAAAAACGCTCCGCTGTCTCGTTGACGGCAAAGACAAAGACCTTCTCACCGCCCGCACCGAGGGCGGACGCTTGGTGCGCTTCCCCGGCTGTGACGACATGATCGGCACCTATCAGGACATCACCATCACCGCCGCCACCACATGGAGCCTGAGCGGAAAAGCGGCGGATATCTGCTGAATTTTGTACAAACATAGAACAGGACGGAATCAACATATGGCACAGGCAACGAATGAACTGACCCCCATGCGGCGGCAATATCAGCAGATCAAGGACCAGCACAAGGACTGCATCCTGATGTTCCGGCTGGGCGACTTCTATGAAATGTTTGACGACGACGCCAAACTGACGGCCCGGGAACTTGACCTCACCCTGACCACCCGTGACCGGGGCAAGCCCAAGGAGGAACAGACGCCCATGTGCGGCGTCCCCTACCACAGCGTGGACTCCTACATCGCCCGGCTGGTGCAGAAGGGCTACAAGGTCGCCATCTGCGAACAGATGGAAGACCCGGCCACCGCCAAGGGTCTGGTGCAGCGGGACATCACCCGCATCATCACCCCCGGCACCGTCACCGAAAGCTGTATGCTGGACGAGAACAAAAACAACTACATCGGCTGCATTTACGGGGAAAGCGGGAAATTCGGCCTTGCCTTCTGCGACGTTTCCACCGGCGCGTTTTTCACCACGGTCTGCTCCGACGCCCAGAATGTGGCCTCTGAGCTGGGTCGCTTCGCCCCCAGCGAAATTCTCCGCTATGGTTCCAATGTGGACTGCGAGGTCATCGAGGACGCCGTTTTCCGCCGCTTAAGCTGCTGCGTGAGCGAGGGAAAGCCGGAGCTGTTCGCTCTGGAAAGTGCGGAAGCACTGCTGGAAAAGGAAGCGCTGAATGGGGAAGAAGTCCGGCGCTGCATGGAAGAAACGGCTTAGAATAGAAAACGGGAGCCGATGCTTGAGTGCATCGGCTCCCGTTCGCATGCCATGAACCAAACTTTTACTCGCAGTCGAAAATCGCCTTTTTCTCGATCATCCCGCCGTAAACTTCCTTCCAGCGGTGGTGCGCCTCGCTGCCGTCGTAGGCTTCCAGCGCGCCTTTTTCCATGCACAGAAGGATCAGAAG
>CAKTKX010000299.1 GCA_934572365.1 uncultured Oscillospiraceae bacterium | reverse complement strand
GCCAGAGCGACGGAAGCACCGACGGTCTTGTAGTCCTCGTTCCGGGCGGACAGAACCAGAATGTTCTTGCCCTGCAGCGCCTCAGCGATCTTGCTGAACAGCTCGCCGTCCTTCTCGATGTTCTTGCAGCCCATGACCACGATGGGCATAGTGGTAGCCTCGGCGACAGCCTTGGCGTCGGCCACACAGTCGGCAACGGAGCGGTTGGCGCCGTTGGGGTCTGCGGACTCAAAGTGCAGGCACAGGAAATCCGCGCCGGGCATGGTCTCTGCCTTCTTGGCAAAGTCGACCATGGTGGTGCAGCCGGCATAGAATTCCTTCAGAGCGGGAGCGTCCCACTCTGTTGCCAGATCGGAAATTTCAATACCGATCTTAGGCGCGTTTTCGATGGCAGCATCGAAGGTGTAAAACGGCATCACATTCTGACCGCCGATGACGATTGCCTTGTCACCGGTGCCCAGCGTCACGGCATTGATCTTGCCGCTGAAGGGTGCCGTTTTAGGAGTGAAAGCCATAATTTGTAATCCCCCTTGATATATTTTCCACACGCGGGGCGGAAACCGCCCGGCGCAATTATGGATGTGTTTCTGCCGCGGAATGCCGCCCGGCATCCTGCGGGTTTACCGGCTTACAGGCCGATAGACTGCATAATTCCCCGCAGCGCGACCTTCATGGGGTCGCTGTCCGGGAGCTTCGCGGACGGATTGCCGTCGCAGTCGCAGCGGTAAACCGCCTCGTCGTGAGGCAGAACGCCGAAGAGCTTGAGACCGTGCTTTTCGATCTCGGCACGGACGCCGTCGTCCAGCTTTCCGTCCGGCGCGCGGTTGATGATCAGGCCCATCTGTCCGGGGTTTAAGCCCATCTCGTCGATCATTTCGGCGATTCTCGCCACGGCCTGAACGCCGCGGCGGGAGCAGTCGGAAATCAGAAGCATGGTGTCCACATGGGGGAGCGTCCCCCGGGCGATATGCTCCAGCCCCGCCTCGTTGTCCATGACCACGTAGGAATAGTTGGGCAGATACTTGCCAAGCTGAGATTGCAGCACGCCGTTGACATAGCAGTAGCAGCCCTTGCCCTGGGTGCGTCCCATGACCAGCATGTCGAAATCGTCGTCCTCGATCAGGGCGTCGCCGAACTTCATTTCCGCGTAGTCCGCCTTGGTCATGCCCTTGGGAATGGTGCCTTTCAGCTCTGCCTGTGCCATTTCCTCCCGGATCTGGCCGAGAGAGGTCTCCACCTCCACGCCCAGAACTTCGTTCAGGTTGGAATTGGCGTCGGCGTCCACCACAAGGACGGGGCCGCGCTTCTTTGCGCACAGGTAGTCGATGATCATGCCGCAGGTAGTGGTTTTGCCCACGCCGCCCTTTCCGGCAACGGCAATGGTATGAGGTGCCATAGTCTGGTTCTCCTTAAAAGTGATTTTGCGTAACGCAGGTTCGGAGCGCAGCCCCTCCCGCGTTTTCTCCCTTCCGGCGAAAGCGGAAAAGGAGCGGCCGACAGGTCGGAATTTCGTCCATACAGGCCGCGTCACCACGCGCACTCATGGCTCGGGAGCCGTTTTTGACTGCGGATGGTGACTTTGCCCTACGGGCGCACTTCGCCCATATCGGTACTAACTTATCGTATCACATATGCCATCTAAATTCAACCCATAATTTGCGAAATTTTTTCAGAAAA
>CAKTKX010000298.1 GCA_934572365.1 uncultured Oscillospiraceae bacterium | reverse complement strand
CATTTTGTAGATTTTCACAGCGTGACCTCCCGTCCTTCCAGCAGCTTCCGGGAAATTTCCGCCGCAAGCTGAATTTCCTCCCGGCTGTCAGGGTCGGCCTCCATGGCCTCCCGGAGCAGCCGGAAATACACGCCCTCCAGCGTGTCCGCGTCGGTGTCCCCCCAGATGTCCAGGGGGGGAAGCGTCTCGTCCCGGAGCGTCAGATTGGGGACGGCGGAAAAGCGCTGTGTGAGCTTGGGAATATCCGCTTCGCCGCTTCCCGTGAGGGTGACCCGGAAAAAGTCCCGGCTTCCCGCAGGAGGCAGAAGGGCTTCCAGCGCCGCCTCGGCACCGGAGGAAATGTCCGCTTTCAGCTCGTGGAAGCGGACGGTGTCCAGCGCCACTGCCCGAAGGGAGGCACTGTCCTCCACGGTCACGATGCACACGCCCTTTTCGCCGGTCTCGTCCCAGCCCCGCCCCATGGGGCAGCCAGGCCAGGCGCACAGCGTCCCACCGGCGTGAAACGCCCCCGCTTTATGGATATGTCCCAGCGCCAGATATTGCAGCCCCGAGTCCCGCACCTGCTGAGCGGTGATGGGGCAGTAGGGGGAATCTTTGCGGGTGGGGTCGCCGTGGAGCACGGCGATGCAGTATTTTTCGCTGCCCTCCGCATGGAAATTTTCCAGCAGAGGGGCGCTGTCCATGCTTTGATAGCCCGCGCCGTAAATCCGACAGTTCAGCTCGGGAATTGTCACGGCTTCCAGCCCGCGGGTGAACACGTACACATTCTCCGGCCAGCGTTCTTCCAGCCAGAGGGAGCCGGGGGCGCAGAAATCGTGATTCCCCGGCGTGATGAACACCCGTGCGCCGCACTCGGACAGGGCTTTTTTTAGCGTTTCCACCGTCTCCCGTGCGGGTTCGCCGTCAAAAATGTCTCCCGCCAGGAGCAGAAGATCGCACTTTTCCCGGCGGCAAAGCTGGGCAGTTTTGCCGGGGATGCTCAGCTGCTCCTGCCGTAAAAGCGCCCGCTGGCTGTCATCGAAGCCCGCGAAGGGGGAATCCAAGTGCCAGTCGGCGCTGTGTAAAATTTTCAGTCCCATTTGTCAACCCTTTCTGCCTTGCGGCATTTTCCGGTTTCCGAATCGATGGTAAACAGCACGGCCTCGATCTTGGCCGCGCCCTCCGCCCAGCGGTAGCGCTCCGGCAGATCGCCCCGGAATTTGGCGATGGACAGCTCCGGCCGGATACCGAGAACGGAGTCCCGGGGGCCGGTCATGCCCAGGTCTGTGACGTAGCCCGTCCCCTTGGGCAGCACCCGGGCGTCCGCCGTGGGAACGTGGGTGTGGGTTCCCCACACGGCGCTGACCCGGCCGTCCAGCATGTAGCCCATTGCCAGCTTTTCCGAGGTGGCTTCCGCGTGAATTTCCACCAGAATGATCTTGGCGGTGAGCTGCTTGAGGATTTTGTCCACCATCAGGAAGGGGTTTTCCGGGCCGTAGTCCATATTGCACCGGCCAATGAGGTCGATGACGGCCACGTCCCCCGCCGCCGTCTGCACCACCTGCCAGCCCCGCCCCGGAACCTGGGGGGCGTAATTGGCCGGACGGACGATCCAGGGGCAGTCGTCTACATAGGGGACGATCTCCCGCTTGCTCCAGGTGTGGTTGCCCATGGTGATGATGTCCGCCCCGGCGTCCAGAATGCTGT
>CAKTKX010000297.1 GCA_934572365.1 uncultured Oscillospiraceae bacterium | reverse complement strand
TGGAGAATGGATAAGGCGCTGCAATATCTGTCCATAGCCCGCAAGGGCGGCATGGCGGAGCTGGGCGAGGAGCCGGTGGGCGCCATTGCCCGGGCGGGAAAGGCGTACCTGATTCTGGTCGCCGCCGACGCCTCCGACCACACCTGGCGCAGGGCAAAGTCCTTCGCCGCCGGAACCGACCAGCAGTGCGTCCGCCTGAGATCCACCAAAGAGGAAATGGGCATTGCCATCGGCCGAACCAGCCTGGCCATCGCCGCCGTGACGGATGTCCGGCTGGCGCTGACTCTGCTGACGGCGCTGGGCGAACCGGAGAAAAACCGGGAAGCCCTGGAAGTGCTTTCCGCCAAGGCCGAGAAAGTCAAGAAGCATCAGGCCGAGGCGAAGGCTCACGTAAAAAATGTGCGTAAAGGGAAAAAGAAGTCGTAGTTTTAAGCAGTAAGCAGAAAAAAAGTACATCCCCCTCTGCTTTCCGCTTGTCATATTTTGGAGGTGCGTTTTATCGTATGAGTTTAGTGAAGTATCGTTTGAAGGAGGTCGCGACGGATTTCGGCGTTGCGCCGAAGGTGATCGCGGACATCATCTCCAAGTATTTGCAGAAGCCCAAGTCCAATACCCAGGTACTCACCGATGAGGAACTGAATCTGGTGTTCGATTGCATGACCCAGACCCACCAGATCGCGTCCCTGGAGCAGGTGTTTGCCGTGAAGCCCGCCCCCAAAGCGGAGCCGCCCAAGCAGGAGACCCCCAAGGCCGAGGCTCCCAAGGCACCCGCCCAGCAGGCGGCAAAGCCCCAGCAGGCGAAGCCTCAGTCCCAGCCCCAAAATCAGCCCCGTCCCCAGCAGCCCGCCGCGCCCAGCGCTCAGCCCAAGGCAGACAAGCCCAAGGAGCCGGAGCGGAAGCGGGAGCGCCGGGTGGTGGACACCTCCGCCGTGCAGGTCAACGCCGGACGGTTTGCCGACGTGGACAACCTGGTCTCCGAGAAGGTACAGAATTACCAGGGCGGCAAGCAGCGCATCGGCGGCAAGAAGGGTCAGCAGGGCAGCAAGCAGCAGACCGGTAAGTTCCGGGGCAGCAAGTCCCGGAACGAGGAGCAGGAGAAAATGCGCCGCCTGCAAATGGAGGTCGCCCGGAAGGCACCTCTGACGGTGAAGATCCCCGAGGAGATCACCGTGGGCGAGCTGGCTTCCCGGATGAAGAAGACCGCCGGAGAGGTCATCAAGTGCCTGATGAAGAACGGCGTCATGGCCGCCATCAACCAGACCGTCGATTTTGACACCGCCGAGTTCGTGGCCACCGAGATGGGCTGCAAGGTGGAGAAGGAAGTCACCGTCACCATCGAGGAGCAGATCATCGACGACCACGTGGATACCGCCGAAGAGCTGGAGACCCGCGCCCCTGTGGTGGTGGTCATGGGTCACGTCGACCACGGCAAGACCTCCCTGCTGGACGCCATCCGCAAGACCTCCGTCACCGCGGGAGAAGCCGGCGGCATTACCCAGCACATCGGCGCGTACACCGTGGATGTGAACGGGAATATGGTCACCTTCCTGGATACCCCCGGCCACGCGGCCTTTACCTCCATGCGCGCCCGGGGCGCGAAATCCACGGATATCGCCATTCTGGTGGTTGCCGCCGACGACGGCATCATGCCCCAGACCATCGAGTCCATCAACCACGCCAAGGCTGC
>CAKTKX010000296.1 GCA_934572365.1 uncultured Oscillospiraceae bacterium | reverse complement strand
GAAATTCTCCGGGCGATTTTCCAGTGGCAGACCCTCGGCCCCATCACCAACGGCGCAAACATGATCAAAGGCTTCCCCACTTTCTCCGACTTCAATATCAAGAACGGCGCGGGGCAGGTGGTTCTGCGGCTGAGTACGTTCGTCCCCTTCCTTGTGGCGATTCTCTGCATTACCCTGATCGTCCTGCTGATCAATTCCTCCTACGGCCGCGCCTTTAAGGCCATCCGGGACGACGAGGTGGCGGCGGAGGCCATGGGAATTAACCTGTTCAAGCACAAGATGCTCTCCTTTACGATTTCCAGCTTCTTCTCCGGCGTGGGCGGCGCGCTGTTCGCCATGTATGTGGCCAACGCTCAGGCGAAGGTCTTTACCTCCACCATGACCTATGAAATTCTGCTGATCGTGGTCATCGGCGGCATCGGCTCCGTTTCCGGCTCCGTCATCGGCACATTCCTGTACGTGGCCTGCTCCGAGTGGTGGCTGCGGTTCCTGGATCGGGAGACCTTCATCGGCTCGTTCAAGGTGCCTCTGCTTCGCAGCGGCTTCCGGATGGTCGTGTTCTCCGTGGTCATCATGATCATCGTCCTGTTCTTCTCCAAGGGTATCATGGGGGAGAAGGAGCTGAGCTGGAAGGGCATCGGCGGACTGTTTCAGAAGCGGAAAAAGGCTGCCCCGGCGGCGGAAAAGGAGGACTGAAGCGGCATGAGCGAAACAAACGTTCTTCGTATGGAAAACGTCACCATGCAGTTTGGCGGCGTTGTGGCTGTGAATGATTTGTCTCTGGACGTGCCGGAGGGCAAGATCGTCGCCCTCATCGGCCCCAACGGCGCGGGCAAAACCACGGCCTTTAACTGCATCACCGGTGTGTACCAGCCGACCAACGGCCGGGTGGAATTCATGGGCAAGACCATGGTTCGCAACCACCCCACCGGGAAAATGAAAAAGAATTACCTGGGTACCAACGGGGAAAAATACGCAAATGAGCGCAACATTGACCCCACCCCGGATCATGTGGTATCTCTGGGCATTGCCCGTACCTTCCAGAACATCCGCCTGTGGAAAAGCATGACGGTGTTTGAAAACGTGCTGGTGGCCAAGCATATGCGGGCGAAGCAGAACGTGTTTTCCGCCATTTTCCGGGCGAATGCCAAGGAAGAGGCGAGAATGCGGGAGGAAACCATGGCGCTGCTGCAAGAGCAGGGGCTGGAGCAGTACAAGGATGAAATCGCCACCAGCCTGCCCTACGGCTTACAGCGCCGTCTGGAAATTGCCCGCGCTCTGGCGACGGACCCCAAGCTGCTGCTGCTGGACGAACCGGCGGCGGGCATGAACCCCCAGGAGACCCAGGAGCTGGCGGAGTACATCAAAGAGATCCGGGACAGACACCATCTGACGGTCTTCCTCATTGAGCATCACATGGATCTGGTCATGAAGATTTCGGATTACATTTATGTCATTGACTTCGGCAGTGAGATTGCCCGGGGCGTGCCGAAGGAAGTGCAGCAGAACAAGCGCGTGATCGAGGCGTATTTGGGGGTGACGGAAGATGCGTAACATTCTGGAAATCCGGGATTTACAGGTGCATTACGGCGGAATCGAAGCGGTGAAGGGCATCAGCCTGGATGTGCCGGAAGGGGAGATCGTGACCCTGATCGGCGCCAACGGCGCGGGCAAAAGCTCCACCCTTCGCGCCAT
>CAKTKX010000295.1 GCA_934572365.1 uncultured Oscillospiraceae bacterium | reverse complement strand
GTATCCAGAGTGCCGCGGATGATGTGGTAACGAACGCCGGGCAGGTCCTTGACACGGCCGCCGCGGATCAGCACCACGGAGTGCTCCTGCAGGTTATGGCCGACACCGGGAATGTAAGCGGAAACTTCCATACCGTTGGTCAGACGCACACGGGCGATCTTACGCAGAGCGGAGTTCGGCTTCTTGGGGGTGGTGGTACGAACAGCAGTGCAAACGCCGCGCTTCTGAGGGGAAGGCAGATTCGTTGCCTTGTTCTCCAGAGTGTTCAGACCTCTCTGCAGAGCAGGAGCGGTGGACTTGTAGGTAGCCTGCTGACGGCCATTTCTAACGAGCTGATTAAAAGTAGGCATCAATTTTCTCCTTTCTTTTGTTCTCGCCATTTTGGCGGGTCTTATATTCTACGGACGGTCGTCCGATAGAACCAGGGGATCAATCCACGACGGCGGCAGCCGCCGCGCCCACCTCGATACCGCATGCACGGCCAAGCACGGCCATACTGGGAACCCAGGCAGTCTGGACTTCCTTCGACCGGCACAGCAGCACGATGGGCTCTATGACGGCAGGATCGGCATTTTCAGCCAGAAAAACATACCTGGCGCGGCCTGCCTCCACAGCTTTTTTCAGCTGCTTCGCGCCGACCACCGTCTTAACGCCGGTAAGGTCTGGCACATTGCCGCACTCGGGTATTCTACTTTCCTTTTTTGTATCCATACAAGATGATATTATACGCATTTTTTCAGGATTGTCAACAAATTTTCCAGATTTTTTTCGTTGTCCCTTTTCTGCAAATTGGTGAATCCGCTCATTTTATCGCAATTTGCGGTTCACCGCTTGCAATTCCCCCACCGTCTTATTACAATTGCATCAAAACTGCGTCAGAGGTGAGCCAATATGAAAGATGATTTCCCCCGGTATACGCTGCGCATTTCTCAGATTCTGCTGGACAAGATTGGATATATTGCCGAATACGAGGGTCGAACCAAAAATAAGGAAATCGAGCAGCTGATAAAGAAACGCATTGCGGAATTTGAGGCCGAACATGGTATCATAGACGAAGCCGCCCTCGCATCCGACTGATGCGAGGGTCATTTTTATCATTTTCAATATTGCAAATCCGGCCGCCGCCCTTTCGGGCAGCGGCCGGATGCTTGTTAGCTCAATGCGTTCTCAATCATTTCCTCGGGGATTCTGGCTTCGGGGGTCGCGCCGGGCTGGTAGTCCCGGTAGGCCATCAGGCCGGAACCGGCGGGGATCAGCTTGCCGATCAGCACGTTCTCCTTCAGACCAACCAGGTGGTCGACCTTGCCCTTGATGGCGGCGTCGGTAAGCACCTTGGTTGTTTCCTGGAAGGAGGCGGCGGACAGGAAGGAGTCGGTTGCCAGAGCAGCTTTGGTGATGCCCAGCAGCATGGCGCTGGCGGTGGCGGGACGCAGCTCGGTCTCGCCGGCGTCAATGCGGCGCTGAATCTCGGCGTTGGCATCCTCGAACTCAAAGCTGTCAATGGCGCTGCCGGTGAGCAGAGCGGTATCGCCGGGATCCTCCACACGCACCTTGCGCATCATCTGACGGATGATGACTTCAATATGCTTGTCGTTGATCTCAACGCCCTGCTGACGGTACACCGCCTGGACGGACTGCACCAGATAATCCTGCACGGCCTCCACGCCGGAGATACGCAGAACATCCTGGGGATACAG
>CAKTKX010000294.1 GCA_934572365.1 uncultured Oscillospiraceae bacterium | reverse complement strand
CGCGTCCAGTTCAACAGCGCCATCGGCCCCTACAAGGGCGGTCTGCGCTTCCATCCCAGCGTTACCTTAAGCGTCATCAAGTTTCTGGGCTTTGAGCAGGTGTTCAAGAACAGCCTCACCGGTCTGCCCATCGGCGGCGGCAAGGGCGGTTCCGACTTTGACCCCAAGGGCAAGTCCGACCGGGAAGTCATGGCTTTCTGCCAGAGCTTCATGACGGAGCTGTACAAGTACATCGGCGCGGATACCGACGTTCCCGCCGGTGACATCGGCGTGGGCGGCCGGGAGATCGGCTACCTGTTCGGCCAGTACAAGCGCATCCGCAATCTGTACGAGGGCGTGCTCACCGGCAAGGGTCTTTCCTACGGCGGCAGCCTTGCCCGTACCCAGGCCACCGGCTACGGTCTGCTGTACCTGACGGACGAAATGCTCCGCTGCAACGGCAAGTCCCTGGAGGGCAAGACCGTTGTGGTTTCCGGCGCGGGCAACGTGGCGACCTACGCCATCGAAAAAGCCTGGCAGCTGGGCGCCAAGCCCGTCACCTGTTCCGATTCCACCGGCTGGATCTACGATCCCGACGGCATCGATGTGGCCACTCTGATCGACGTCAAGCAGGTGCGCCGCGCCCGCCTGACCGAGTACGCCAAGGCGCGTCCCAACTCCGTCTACCACGAGGGCAAGGGCGTGTGGACGGTAAAGTGTGACGTGGCTCTGCCCTGCGCCACCCAGAACGAACTTCTGCTGGACGACGCCAAGACGCTGGTGGCAAACGGCTGCTTCGCCGTGGCCGAGGGTGCCAACATGCCCACCTCTCTGGACGCCACCGCTTACCTGCAGGAGCACGGCATTCTGTTCTGCCCCGGCAAGGCCTCCAACGCCGGCGGTGTCGCCACCTCCGCGCTGGAAATGACCCAGAACTCCGAGCGCCTGAGCTGGACGTTCGAGGAAGTGGATGCCAAGCTGAAGACCATCATGGTGAATATTTTCCACAATCTGGACAACGCCGCCAAGGAATACGGCATGGAGGGCAACTACGTTGCCGGTGCCAATATCGCCGGTTTCCTGAAAGTCGCCGACGCCATGACCGCACAGGGCATCGTGTAAGAATTCAATATCTCTACAGCCCCGACCTGACGGTTGGGGCTGTACTTTTTTATATTGGGCTTCAATCGGGCAGCGTGTCCTCCAGATTCCGAAGGAATACCCTGACTTCCTTCCGGTTTTTCAGGACGATCGTCTTGGCGTGCTTCGCCTGCGCGAGATACATGTAATTTTGCACCCGGTTGTTTTTGTTATAATCCCAAATCCATTTCACAAAGGATGGGTCGAACCGCTCGGGGCAGCCCTGCGCCATATCCGGGCGCACTTTCCCGTAATTGCCGAACACCCGCTGACACACCCCCCGCAGGCACGCCCAGCGTCCAAAATCCAGATAAATGACGGTGTCGCACTTTGCCAACCGCATTTCCATGGTGCGGCTGTAATTGCCGTCGATGATCCATCCGTCCATGTTCATCGCCATGGCCAGCCGGGAGTCAAATTCCTCCCGTGTCACATTGCGCCAGCCCTCTTTCCACCACAGCTGGTCAAGATGCACCACCGGCAGGCCCAGCTTTTCCCCCAAAGCTACGGCGAGGGTGGATTTTCCGCTGCCGGAGCAGCCAATAATCAGAATTCTTTCCATGTTCCTCCATATTATGTAAACTTAAGCCCTCAGAAGCAGGTCTGC
>CAKTKX010000293.1 GCA_934572365.1 uncultured Oscillospiraceae bacterium | reverse complement strand
CGTACAGCGCCATCAGCGTCACCAGGGGGTCAAGCCCCAGATGCCGCCCCACCAGCTTCGGCTCCAGCATGGAGCGGGACAGGGTGACCACGGCGTAAACGCCCAGCAGCCCGATGGCTCTCGCGCCCTCTCCCTGCAAAAAGCAGATCACCGCCCAGGGAACCAGCACGGTGCCGGTACCCAGCACGGGCAGCGCGTCCACCAGCGAAACCACCAGCGCCCACAGCGGGGCATAGGTGATCCGCAGCACCACGAACCCCAAGGTCAGAATGGTGAAGGTCACGCCCATCAGCTTTAACTGCGCCATCAGCCACCCGCCCACGGCGTTTTTCATCCGTTTCAGGGCGTCTGCGGCGGGCTTGAGCTTTTCACCGGGCAGGCGCTTTTTCAGCCAGTTTTTGATTTTCGGCAGCCGGGCGGAGATCAGGAAGGAGGAAATGACCGCCGTTCCCAGGCTCAGCGCGCCGTCGGGGATATGACTCAGCAGGCTCCCTGCCAGCCCTAGAATGTAGCGGATGACCTTGTCCAGCAGAGACGTGCCGTTGGAGAAGAAGGAGGTCACGTTTTCGCTGAGCAGGGGCTGCACGCTCTGGGGCGTGTGGGACGCCAGCTCCAGCAGCCAGCTTTGCAGCAGACCGATGCCGGATTTTGCCGTGTCCTCCAGATCGGGCAGCACCCCCGCCACCATCCGCAGCTCCCGCAGAGCAAAGGCGCAGAGGATCAGCACCAGCATGGCAAGAAAGCAGAAGGCCATACTGACGCCGATGCCGGAGCACACGCACCGGGGAACCCGCCGCTTCTGGAGAAAGCCCACCATGGGTTCCGCCGCGAACGCCAGCAGCGCCCCCAGCAAAAAGGGGAAGCACAGCGGCAGAAGAAACCGGGCAGCCAGCCACACGGCAAAAAACGCCGCCAGCACGGATATGCTCTTTTTCACTACTGGACGCAAAAAGATTCCTCCTTTCCGACGAAAACTCTGGTGATATGGGGTTGCATTCTAAAAAAAGTATGTTACAATACATTGTAGAAAAACAGGTGTTGTTCTGCCACATACAAATTGAACCAATTTAAGGAGGTTCGACATGTCGACCAAACCCAAATACTATATTGTGGAAGCTTCCGCCCTGCCCGAGGTTTTCCTGAAGGTAGCGGAGGCAAAGCGTCTGCTTTCCACCGGCGAAGCGTCCACCGTCAACGAAGCCACCCGCATGACCGACATCAGCCGCAGCGCGTTCTATAAGTACCGGGACGCGGTGCTGCCATTCCAGAGCATGATGACCGGCCGCATCATCACCTTCCAGCTGCTGCTCCACGACGAGCAGGGACTTTTGTCCGAGATTCTTGGCGTCTTTGCCGACGCCGGTGCCAATATCAGCACCATCAATTCCATCGTCCCCACCAACGGAACGGCAGTCGTGACCATCTCCGCGGAGACCATCGACCTGACCATCACGCTGGAGGAGCTGATGAACCGCCTCTCCGCCATCCAGGGCGTTCTGAAGGCCGACGTGTTGGCAGGATAATTTGTCCATATTCTGAATTGCAAAACCGCCGCCGCTACACAACGCGGCGGTTTTTCTTCGTCACACTTCGCCCATCCCTGACATACGATGAACTGGGAGGGGTGCGATATGCTCATCGTGCAGAAATACGGAGGAACGTCCCTTGCGGGAATGTCGCGCCTGCGCGCCGCGGCTCGTAGGGTCACGGGGCTGGCCCGGCAGGGAAATCAGGT
>CAKTKX010000292.1 GCA_934572365.1 uncultured Oscillospiraceae bacterium | reverse complement strand
ATGGACACGGACGTGGAGCTGGTGAAGCCCCTGACGCCCTTCCTCGCCCACGACGCCTTTGCCGGATTTGAGTCGGATGCCAGCGTGCAGACGGGGCTGCTTGCCTGCTGCCCGGGCTTTCCGCTGTTTCAGGAATTTTTGCAGCATTACGACAGCGCGAGCTTTATAAGACCCGACGGCACCCACGACGTGACCACCAACGTTTCCGTCCTGACGTCCCTGTGCCGGGCGCACGGACTGGTGCCGAACGGAAAATTTCAGGTGGTGGACGGCTTCGCGGTCTACCCCAAGGAAGTGTTCTGCCCGGTGGATTTTGACACGGAGCAGCTCCACAGAACGCGGAAAACCGTTGCCATTCACTGGTTTGCCAGCAGCTGGAAGACGGAGGAGGAACGCAGGGAGCTGGAAGCGGAACGGGCGCGTCTTCACTACGAGAAGGTGTCCGCCGCCCGGTATGCGTTCTTCACGAAGCTGCTGGGGGAGAAGACCTATAACAAGCTGAAAGCGCGATTTTTGAAGCGCTGAGGGGGGAACTGTATGGCCGCGATCAGCGTAATTGTCCCGATCTACAAGGTGGAAGCGTTTCTGCACCGGTGCGTGGACAGCATCCTTGCCCAGACCTTTGCGGATTTTGACCTGGTGCTGGTGGACGACGGAAGCCCGGACAACTGCGGCGCCATCTGCGAGGAATACGCCCGGAGGGATGGCCGGATCCACGTGATTCACCAGAAAAACGGCGGCCTTTCCGCCGCCCGGAATACGGGCATCGACTGGGCGCAGGCCAACAGCGACAGCCGGTGGCTGGCCTTCGTGGACAGCGACGACTGGGTACATCCGGATTTTTTGCTGCGGCTGTACAGGATGGTCCAGGAGACGGGGTGCCTGATGAGCGCCTGCAGCTATTTCCGCACAGAGGGCGGGGATTTCCCGTCTGTGGGTTCGCCTGAATACCGCGTTTTGTCGGCGGACGACTATTACTGTCCCGACGAGGCCGGAGAGGATGTCCCGGCGATTTCCTGCGCAAAGCTGTACCATAAGAGCCTGTTTGACGCCCTGCGCTACCCCGTGGGAAAGCTGCACGAGGACGAGTTCACCACCTATCTTGCCGTGTACCGGGCGGGAAAGGTTGTTGTGACGCGGGAAGCGCTGTATGCCTACTACCAGAATCCCGTGGGTATTATGTTGTCCAAGTGGACGCCGAGGAAACTGCACATTCTGGAAGCAACGGAAAATCAGATCGCCTTCGCACGGGAAACCGGCAACCTGCGGCTGCTGAAAAAGGCGGTCAGGCAGTACATTTACAGTACATACGAGCAAATCGGCTTTGCAAAGCAGTGGGACGACCCGGGCAGGGGACGGCTCCTGAAAATCCTGCGGAAAAAGCTCCGGGAGGGACTCAGGCAGGGAAAGGACTTTGACCTGTTCCCGCTCTGCCGGGAGCGTTCCTGGATGTATGAGGAAGCCTACCCGGTCAAGCCGTTCTGGTGGCTGTACGGCAAGCTTCACAGGGGAGGGAAGCGTCAGAAATGAAGGACGTGATTTCAGTCATTGTGCCGGTGTACAATGTGGCGGCCTACCTTCCGGAGTGCCTGGAAAGCATCCTGTCTCAGGACTACGACAAGCTGGAGGTCATCCTCGTTGACGACGGCTCCACCGACGATTCCGGGACTATCTGCGACAATTACGGGGCGCGGGACGGCCGCATTCGGGTCATTCACCAGAAAAACGGCGGCGCGGCGGCGGCGAAAAACGCGGGACTGCGGGCGGCCACGGGGGAATA
>CAKTKX010000291.1 GCA_934572365.1 uncultured Oscillospiraceae bacterium | reverse complement strand
CTGTCCAGCTTGTCCCACATGGGCTTGGCCTGACAGCACTCCGTCCGGGAGCAGGCCGACGCACCCATGGAGGTGCAGGACACCGCGCTTAAGCTCCCCTCCGTCAGCTTGAGAATGCTGCCGATGGTGTACTCCTCCGGGGGACGGTTCAGGCGGTAACCGCCGCCCTTTCCATGGACGGCGTCCACGAACCCGGCCTTGGACAGGGTCGTCATAATGGATTCCAGATATTTCTGGGAAATGCCCTCGGACTCCGCGATCTCCTTCAGGGGAATGTACTCGTTCCCGCCCCGCTGGGCGAAGCAGACCATCACCCGCAGAGCATAACGCCCCTTCGTGGATACGATCATACGCTCTCGCAGTGGGCGCAGTGTTCGCAGGCGGGGAAGTCCTTCTCGTCGTAGGGAATGCCGTTGCGGTCGAAATAGTCCTGAAGCGCCTTCTTGATGGCTTCCTCTGCCAGAACGGAGCAGTGGAGCTTGTGGGCGGGCAGACCGTCCAGCGCCTCCGCCACGGCCTTGTTGGTCAGCGCCATGGCCTCGTGGATGGATTTGCCCTTGATCATTTCGGTGGCCATGGAGGAAGAGGCGATGGCGCTGCCGCAGCCAAAGGTCTCGAACTTCACGTCCTTGATGATGTCGTCCTCAATTTTCAGGTAGATCTTCATGATGTCGCCGCACTTGGCGTTGCCGACCTCGCCGACGCCGTTGGCGTCCTCGATCACACCCACGTTTCTGGGGTGCTGAAAATGATCCATTACTTTTTCACTGTACAGTGCCATAATTCCATTCTCCTTATCAATTTTTTGCGGGAACAATCACAGGATATACTGCCGTTTGCCGGTCTGCAAATCCCGCCACACGGGGCTCATGTTCCGCAGATACTGAACGACTTCGGGAACGACCTTCAGAATGTGGTCGATCTCCTCGTCGGTGTTATACTCGCTGAGAGACAGCCGCAGAGAGCCGTGGGCAACGTCATGCACCCGGCCAATGGCCAGCAGCACGTGGCTGGGATCCAGGCTGCCGGAGGTGCAGGCGGAGCCGGAAGAAGCGCACACGCCCTTCATGTCCAGAAGCAGCAGCAGGCTTTCGCCCTCGATGCCCTCAAAGCAGAAGCTGACGTTGCCGGGCAGGCGGTTCACCGGGTCGCCGTTCAGGGCGCTGTGGGGAATCTTGCTCAGTCCCTCGATCAGCCGGTCCCGCATGGCGGCGACTCTGGGCATGTTCTCGTCCATATGGTCGCAGGCTTCCTTCAATGCCGCTGCCATGCCGCAGATGCCGGGGATGTTCTCCGTCCCCGCGCGCTTGCCCCGCTCCTGCGCGCCGCCCTCGATGATGTTCACCAGGGGGAAGCCCCGGCGGACATACAGCGCGCCCACGCCCTTGGGGCCGTGGAACTTGTGGCCGGACAGGCTGAGCATGTCGATGTTCTGCTCCTTGACATTGATGTGCAGGTGGCCGACGGCCTGAACGGCGTCGGTGTGGAAGGGTACGCCCGCTTCCTTACAGACGACGCCGATCTCCCGGATGGGCAGGACGGAGCCGATCTCGTTGTTGGCGTACATGGTGGTGACCAGACAGGTGTCGGGGCGGATGGCGTCCTTCACCTGCTGAGCGGTGACGTTGTGACCCTTCCGGACGTCCAGATAGGTGACTTCAAAGCCCTCTTTTTCCAGCTTTGCCAAGGTGTGCAGCACGGCGTGATGCTCAAAGGCAGTGGTGATGATGTGCTTCTTGCCCTTCTTCTCGCCGTAGCGGGCGGCGGAGATGATGGCCTG
>CAKTKX010000290.1 GCA_934572365.1 uncultured Oscillospiraceae bacterium | reverse complement strand
TCGTAGAGCTTGGCCGTCTTCATCAGGTCATGGGCTTCTTTTACCGTGCCGCCCATGTCCTCTGCCGCCGCGGCTATGTAGTTGAGGGTCTCCTTCTCCGAAGAATACGCGCCGGTCGCCTCCCAGGCATCGCTGCTCAGCTCCCGGTACAGCGGCACCAGCTCCCGGCGGATGTCCTCCAGGAGCTGCTCCTCCTCCGCGGCGGTGTAGTCCCGGTAGAAGTAAAAGTCCTCGGCAAACTGGGGGTAATCCGGATAGCCGCAATATTCCGCAATCTCCTGACGGACGGCGATCAGCTCCGCCAGAAGGGACGCCATGCCGTCCGCGCAGGCGTCATAGTAGCCTTGCGTATCGTCCTGATAGTCCGCCGCCTGGGCGGACAGCTCATAATACTTTGTCTGCAGCCTGGCTTCTTCCTCCAGCAGGGCGGTGAAGCTCTCATCCCAGAGGGTTTCCTCATTCTCATAGCTGTCGAAAAAGCCCTCGCCGAAATATTCTTCCTGTTCCAGCTCCTCCCGGGCGGGAGACTGGGCAAGGGCCTGGTAAAGCTCCTGCAAGCCGGCGTCCACCGTGGCCGCGTTCCGGGCGCAGTAGTTGTACTCGTCCTCCCAGTAGGTGTCCGTGAGATCCGCGCAATAGTGGATATCCGCCAGGGCGTAATAGGTGCTGAACCAGTCATAGGCATCGTAAAAGTCGTACACCCCGTCCAGAATGGCGGAAACGTCGTCCCCCTTCGCCGCCTCGCAGGCGGCGTCCAGGGTCTGCCGGAATTGGGTCATGTCCGGGCGCTCGTAGGTCATGCTCTCGTAGGGTACGACGGTGTTCCCGTCCACCAGGGAGCGCACGGCGCCGACATACCCGCCAAAATCCACCATGCCGCAGCCGGACAGCAGCACCGCCGCCGTCAGCACCAGGGCGATCAGCCGTAAAAATCTTGTTTTCATTTCTCTTTTCCTCCTATACCCTTACTTCCGGTTCCATGCCGCACTGGGCAATGCGCTTGCGCAGCCAGCCTCCCTGGAAATAAACGATTGCAAATACCGTCGCCGCCAGCAGCCAGCTCAGGGGGTAGCAAACGGCCAGTAGCTCGATCCTGTGCCATGTCCTCACCACCGTAAAGATCCACACCACCCGGAACACGCACACGCACATGCAGGTGATCGCCGTGGGAACCACCGAATAGCCCGTTCCCCGCATGGCTCCGGCGAACACCTCCACCGGCATGAACAGCACGTTGAACGGCACCGTCCACGCCATGACGCATGCCCCCAGCCTGATCACCGCCGGGTCGGTGGTATAAATCCCCAGAATGACGGGACGGAACGCGATGACCAGGGCGCTCAGTGTCGCCGTCAGCGCCGCGCTCATGCCCATGCAGACCCACACGCTTTGGCGAATCCGGTCATATTTCTGGGCGCCAAAGTTCTGCCCCACGAAGGTGGTCACCGACACGCCGAAAGCGCCGGAGATCATCCAGGTCAGGCTGTCGGTTTTGATATACGCCGTCCAGGCCGCCACCGTCACGTCTCCGAAGGAGTTGATGCCGGACTGAATGAGAATATTGGCAAGGTCAAAGGTCACGAATTGCAGTCCCGCCGGGACGCCGACGTAGAGAATGCGTTTCAGCAGCCCGCCCTGGAATCGGATCTTTTTAGGGAACAGCCGGGTCTCCTCCGGCTGACGGAGCAGCGCCACCGTGACCATCCCCGCGCTGACCACCTGAGAGAAAACCGTCGCAATGGCAGCGCCCGCCACGCCCAGCTTCAGCACCACCACGCACA
>CAKTKX010000289.1 GCA_934572365.1 uncultured Oscillospiraceae bacterium | reverse complement strand
GCACGCATGGAGGAGAGCTTGTTGTCGGATTCGGACATGAACGCCTTCAGCTTTTCCTCAAACAGCTGGTCAGCCGTCTTGGGGGCGGCGGGCTGCATGGGGGCGCGCTGGGGGCGGTTCTGCGCCGGAGCGTTGTTCTCCCGGCGGAAGCCGCCGTCCTGCCGGGGCGCGCCGCGATAGTTTCCGTTCCGATTTCCGCCGTTCTCACGCTGGGGCTTGGGTTCCAGACGCTTGATGGACAGGTTGATCTTGCCGTTTTCCAGGCCGATGACCATGACCTTCACGTCCTGACCCTCGGTCAGGTGCTGCCGGATATCGCTGACGTAGGCATTGGCGACCTCGGAAATATGTACCATGCCCGTCTTCCCCTCCGGAAGGGAGATGAATGCGCCGAAATTGGTGATAGACTTGACTTTACCCTCTAAAATGGCTCCAACGGTTAACTCCATAGTATGCTGTGATTCCTCCATCTATTTTCAGTTAATGAATTGATAGGATCAGGACTGCGGCTGTAGATCCAGAATAAGGGTATTGGGGTCAGCCAGCCCCAGCTCGCTTCTTGCGATGTCCTCCACGCTCTTCACGGAACCCAGATCCTCGATCTTCTCCTCCAGATCCCGGCTCTGCTGTTCCAGAGCGGCGGCTTCGTCCCGCAGCTCTCCGGTTCGTGCCTGAATGCCGGTGTGTACCCACCTCAGAGCTGCCAGCGCCGCCATAGAGAATACGATAAGCACTGCCACGATGATCTTCAGCGCCAGCGAGCCTGACCGGAAAATCACTTTGCCCCTGCGTTTCTGTTCCAATGGGTTCACCTCTTCGTTTTCGCCGTTTTTCCCGACGATGATTCCATCTTATTGTAACCCATTTTTCCGCAGATGCAAATAAAATTTTTGCAAATTTAGAAAATTTTTTTGCGGGCAGCAGCGCAAAGCCCAGGATCGACCTTACGAATTTCCAGAATCCGGAAAAAACAGGCGCGATCAGGCCGCCGAACACCAGATCCCAGGCGATTCCCCCGGCCAGCAGTCCGACGGAATACCCCAGCCGCAGGTCGCCTCTGCACACGCGAAAGCTCATGAGCAGCCAGACCCAGGCACCCCCCGACAAAAACAGCACGTCCGCGGCAAATGTATGCCGTGGGCGCAGGGGGCGCAGGAATTCGTAATACACCCCCAGCGCCGCCCCCAGCAGACAGCAGCACAGAAAGCGATGCGCTGCCAGCGCGGGGGCGGTCATCCGAACAGACGGCGTTTCCATCCGGCGGCCTGCCTGGGTTCCTCATAGGCCAGCGCGGAAACATTGCCGTCCACCTCCACCTGCCCGCCCTCCAGGGACAGGGTTTTCAGCTGCAATTCCTTTCCCTGGACGATCAGTGTCCCCAGGGAGGTTTGCAGCACCACCGCCGTATCGTCAAAGCTGACCACCTCCGTCACCCCGGTCATGGTCAGCTGCCGCCGCTCATTCAGACAGAGCCTGTGGGGCATACGCTCATCCGCCATAGCCATCCCTCCTTGCCTTGCCATACGCTATGCCCCAGGCAGCGGGAATATGCCATAAAAAAGCAGCCAGAACGTTTCCCACGTCCTGGCCGCAGCCCTAGTTTTCCATCTGCTTCCCCAAGAAACCGGCCGCAGTTTTGACCAAGCCCTGGTCTGCCTCCTGGAGGGGGCTGTCGTTTTCCCCCAGAAGCAGCAGCACGCAGCCCATAAGGTCGCCCTGGGACAAAATCGGCGCGGCGGCGCCAAGGTGGTATTTTTCCTCCCCGTCGGCCGCCAGAATGGGGGC
>CAKTKX010000288.1 GCA_934572365.1 uncultured Oscillospiraceae bacterium | reverse complement strand
AGCGGTACTTGAATGAAGGGAAGGTCGTCCTCTTTGCCGCCGGCACCGGCAACCCCTACTTCTCCACCGACACCGGCGCGGTGCTCCGAGGCGTGGAGATCGAGGCCGACGCCGTGCTGATGGCGAAGAACGTGGACGCCATCTATTCCGCCGACCCCGCCAAGGACCCCACTGCCGTGCGCTACTCCCGCCTGACCTACGGCGAGGTGCTGGCAAAGAACCTGAAGGCCACGGACATCACCGCCATGGCGCTGGCCATGGACAATGATATGACCATGGTCTGCTTCGGCCTGAACGAGGAAAACAGCATCGTCCGCGTGGTTCGCGGCGAAGAGATCGGTACTACCGTAAAAAATCATTTCTAAGGAGGAACACACAATGACCGTCGATTTCAAAGAATATTCCCGGAGAATGGACAAGGCTCTCGAGCATCTGGACGAGGAATTCGCCTCCGTCCGTGCCGGCCGCGCCAACGCAAAGGTTCTCGATCGGATCACCGTGGAATACTATGGCAGTGAAACGCCCCTGAACGGCGTCGCCACCATCTCCACCCCCGACGCCCGCACCCTGATTATTCAGCCCTGGGACACCAAGCTGCTCAAGGACATCCAGAAGGCCATCCAGACCTCCGATCTGGGCATCAACCCCCAGAACGACGGCCGCGTCATCCGTCTGGTGTTCCCCCAGCTCACCGAGGAGCGCCGTAAGGATCTGGCCAAGCAGGTCAAGAAGTATTCCGAGGAAGCCAAGGTCGCCATGCGCAACATCCGTCGGGACGGCATGGACTATGTCAAGAAGCTGAAAAAGAACAGCGAGATCACCGAGGACGACCAGAAGAAGGCCGAGAAGGATTTGCAGGATCTGCTGGACAAGAACATCAAGCGCGCCGACGCCGCTCTTGCCGCCAAGGAAAAGGAACTGATGGCGATTTAACGCCGTCAGCCAAAACAAAGCACCCCTGCTGGCGGCTGGAAGCAGCCGCCAGCAGAAATTGCTTTTTTATCTTCGCAGATCTGTTCACTAACCATTTAGAAAGAGGTGCTTTATGGCACTTTCGCAAAACTCTCCCCCGCCCCGGCATATTGCCATCATCATGGACGGCAACGGCCGCTGGGCAAAGCAGCGGGGTCTGCCCCGCACCGCCGGTCACGCCGCAGGCGCGGAAGCCTTCCGGCGGATCGCCAACTACTGCCGCACCCTGGGTGTGGAATATCTGACGGTATACGCCTTTTCCACGGAGAACTGGAAGCGCTCTGCGGAGGAAGTGGCGGGAATCATGAAGCTGCTGCGCCGGTACCTGGAAGAGGCGCTGCGGGATATGGAAAAAAACCGGGTAAAATTCCGCTTCTTCGGCGACCTGACCCGTCTCAGCCCGGAGCTGCAAGCGCTCTGCCACGACGCGGAAAGCCGCTCGGAGGACTACGACGTGCAGGTGAATTTCTGCCTGAACTACGGCGGGCGGGATGAAATTATCCATGCTGTGAAGGCTTACACGGCGGATGTCGCCGCCGGAAGGGCCGACCCGGAAAAATTGACCGAGGACGTTTTCTCCGGGTACCTGTACTCGGCGGGCGTGCCCGACCCGGAGCTGATCATCCGGCCGTCCGGAGAGATGCGGGTCAGCAACTTCCTGCTGTGGCAGTCCGCGTACTCGGAATATGTCATTATGAACGTACTTTGGCCTGATTTCACACCGGAACATCTGGACAGCGCCATTGAGGAATTTCACCGGCGCAGCCGCCGGTTCGGAGGGACATAGAGAAATGAAAAAACGCATTATTTCCGCAGCGATCC
>CAKTKX010000287.1 GCA_934572365.1 uncultured Oscillospiraceae bacterium | reverse complement strand
ATTTACGAATACGTTGGCGACATGGCCCGCACCGATCTGGGCTGGGTCAGCACCGGCAATCTGCTGTAAGACAGTATTCTAAATCTCCCCACCGCGATGGGCGGGAGGCACTAGACGGTTAACAGGCACAGCGGGATAATCCGCTGTGCCTGTTCTTGTGTAATTGAATGTTAGCACCCCTTGCCTCTCCCCCTGGGAGAGGTGGCTGAGCGCAGCGAGGCCGGAGAGGGGAAACAAGGGAGGAATGCCATCTCAGTCACCTGTGGTGACAGCTCTCCCAGAGGGAGAGCCAAGGGGGGTACTCCACCAAACATCGCGGGGAGATTTTTCTTGCCAGTGGGGCGGGAGTGTGGTATGATACTCCCAACAGAAATCGGGAGGAATCCAACATGAGCTATGCTGACGAGCTGTATAAGAAAACGTGCCGGGACATTCTGGAAAACGGATTTTCCGACGAAAATCTGGAGGTTCGCCCCCACTGGGCGGACGGGACACCGGCGCATACCATCAAGAAATTCGGCGTGGTGAACCGCTACAACCTGGCCGAGGAATTCCCCATCATGACCCTGCGGCGCACCTATTGGAAAAGCGCCGTGGACGAGCTTTTGTGGATCTGGCAGAAGAAGTCCAATCGCGTCGCAGACCTGGGCAGCCACGTCTGGGACGAATGGGTGGGGGAGGACGGCACTATCGGCAAGGCTTACGGCTACCAGCTGGGCATCAAGCACCAGTACAAGGAGGGCATGTTCGACCAGGTCGACCGGGTGATCTACGACCTGAAGCACAACCCCGCCTCCCGCCGGATTTTGACGAATATCTACAATTTTGAAGACCTGCACGAAATGAACCTCTATCCCTGCGCCTACTCCATGACCTTCAACGTCACCGGCGACACCCTGAACGCCATTCTCAACCAGCGCTCTCAGGATATGCTGACGGCGAACAACTGGAACGTGGTGCAGTACGCCGTGCTGACCCACATGATGGCGCAGGTGGCGGGACTGAAGGTGGGTGAGCTGGTTCACGTCATTGCCGACTGCCACATTTACGACCGCCACATCCCCGCCGTCAAGGCCATGCTGGAACTGGACGGATACCCTGCGCCCAAATTCCGGATGGACGAGAGCATCACGGACTTCTACGCCTTTACCAAGGACAGCTTCTCCGTGGAAAATTATCAGTTCCACCCCTTCAATTTTGAAATCCCCATGGCGATCTGAGGTGGGACGATGGAACTGATCGTTGCGGTTTACGACGACTGGGGAATCGGCCGGGACGGGACGCAGCCCGTCGCCCTGTCTGCCGACCGGAAATTCTTCCGGACAACTACCCGTGGGGCAATGGTGATCGCGGGGAGGCGCACCATCGAGGATTTCCCGGGAAAACAGCCCCTTCCGGGGCGGGTCAATGTGGCGCTGAGCAGAAGCGGGGCGGAGATTCCCGGCTTTACGGTCTGTGACAGCGCCGAAAAGGCGGCGGCACTTTCCCGCACCGCTGAGCGGTGCTTCGTTATCGGCGGCGGGAGCGTTTACCGGCAGATGCTGCCCTTCTGCGACGCCGCTTACGTTACAAAGGTGCATGTGACGCCGGAATCCGACACTTTTTTCCCCAATCTGGACGAGGATAAGGACTGGTATCTGGCGGAAACGCTGCAATCCGGCGAGGAAAACGGCATCGCCTACGAAATGTGCCTGTATAAAAGAAAGTAAAAAAGCGCTGCCACTTGGGATGACCTGAGTGGCAGCGTGTTTCTTTACTTGGACGGCTTGCGTTTCCCGCTTGCCTGTCCCGGTTTCTTCCGCACGGGACGGG
>CAKTKX010000286.1 GCA_934572365.1 uncultured Oscillospiraceae bacterium | reverse complement strand
AGGTGATGCAGATCCTCACCGGCGCTGCCGGCGCGCAGGCGCAGTGGCGGGAGTGGGTGTCGGAAATCCCCGATTTGATGACGCTTGTGGGCAGCGACGAGACGCTGAAGGACTACACCTTCCTGTTTGAAAGCCTGCTGCGAAACAGCTCCCATCTGCTGGGAAGTCTGGGCGAGCAGATCAGCGCCAAGCTGTCCATGTCCGGCTCCAGCGCCTGGAGCGACCTGCAGGAATATCTGACCAGCACCGTGCCGGTGAGCTACAACGGCGGGACGACCAATCTGTCCGCCATCCGCAATCTGGCCTATGACCCCGACCCAGCCGTGCGGAAAGCGGCCTATGAAGCAGAGCTGAGCTGTTACGACCGGATCAAGGACGCCGTGGCCTTCGCCCTGAACTCCATCAAGCTGGAGACCATTTCGGACTGCCAGCTCCGTGGCTATGCGTCGCCCCTTGACCGGACGCTGGAAAAGTCCGACATGAAGCGGGAGACCTTAGACGCCATGCTGGGGGCGATGGAAGAATACATGCCCAAATTCCGGCAGTACCTCCGCGCCAAGGGAAAGGCGCTGGGCCACGAAAACGGCCTGCCATGGTACGATTTGTTCGCGCCCATGGGCAAATCTACTGCGCGGTACACCACGGAGGACGCCAAGCGGATTCTGGTGGAGCTGTTCTCCACCTTCGATTCCGAGCTGGCGGACATGGTGGCGCGCGCCTTTGACGAGGAATGGATCGACTTCTATCCCCGGGACGGAAAGTCCGGCGGCGCGTTCTGCGCCGGGGTGGAGAGCATCGGCCAGAGCCGCATTCTGACCAATTTCGACGGCACTTTCGGCGATATCGTGACCCTTGCCCACGAGCTGGGACACGCTTTCCACAACCAGTGCATCCGTACCCACCGGCCGCTGAACCGGGGCTACTCCATGCCCGTGGCGGAGACCGCCTCCACCTTCAACGAGTGCGTGGTCATGGCGGCGGCCATCCGGCAGGCAAAATCCCACGACGAGGAGCTGGCGCTCATCGAGTCCCAGCTTCAGGACGTCACTCAAATCATCTGCGACATCTATTCCCGGTACCTCTTTGAGAGCATGGTGCTGGAAAACCGGGAGAAGCAGTTCATGAACGCGGAAACCCTGTGCGGCATGATGCTGAAGGCGCAGGAGCAGTCCTACGGCGACGGTCTGGACGCAAGCTTCCGCCATCCCTATATGTGGGTCTGCAAGAGCCACTACTACGGCTCGACCTTCTATAATTACCCTTATGCCTTCGGCGGCCTGTTCGCCCGGGGACTGTACGCCCAGTACGAGCGGGAGGGCGCGGCTTTCGTGCCGAAGTACAAGAAGCTGCTGCGCACCACCACCGTCGCCACGGCGGAGGACGTCGCCAAGGTGGCGGGCATCGACCTGACGGACAAGGAATTCTGGCGCAGCGCCTTGCAGACCGTCGCTCAGCAGATCGACCTGGTCTGCGGACTTCTTGAGGGAGGAAACCATTGATGGACAGCCGGACAAAAGCATTGTGTGATTTTCTGGATGCGTCCCACAGCGTGTATCACGCCCAGGCGTATCTGGCCGAGACGCTGAAAAACGCCGGTTATACCCGGCTGTACGAGCAGGACGAATGGGCGCTCATCCCCGGCGGGAAGTATTTCCTGACCCGGGGCGGCTCCGCCCTCGTGGCCTTCCGGGTGCCGAAGGAAAGCCCCAAGGGCTTCCTCATGAGCGCCAGCCATTCCGACCGCCCCACCTTCAAGGTCAAGGAGAACTTTGAGCTGGCCGCCGCCTACACCCGCATGGCGGTGGAGCGCTACGGCGGGATGCTGATCGCCCCCTGGCTGGATCGCCCCCTGTCCGT
>CAKTKX010000285.1 GCA_934572365.1 uncultured Oscillospiraceae bacterium | reverse complement strand
CAGAAGTACGTGTTCACGCCGGTGTGACAAAAATGTCCACTTGCGGCCGTCGGATAAATGAAAGTTGGGCAATTTTTTCTGAAAAAATTCGCAAATTATGGGTTGAATTTAGAAGGCATATGTGATACGATATGGTCGTATCGATATGGGCGAAGTGCGCCCGTAGGGCAAGGTCACCATCCGCAGTCAAAAACGGCTCCCAAGCCATGAATGCGCGTGGTGACGCGGCCTGTATGGACGAAAATTCGCACTGTCGACCGCTCCTTTTCCGCTTTCGCCGGGAGGGAGAAAACGCGGGAGGGGCTGCGCCCTGCCCCTGCGTTTCGCAAAACCACTTTTAAGGAGAACCAAACTATGGCACCTCATACTATTGCCGTTGCCGGAAAGGGCGGCGTGGGCAAAACCACTACCTGCGGCATGATCATCGATTACCTGTGCGCAAAGAAGCGCGGCCCCGTCCTTGTGGTGGACGCTGATGCCAATTCCAACCTGAACGAGGTCCTTGGCGTGGAGGTGGAGACCTCCCTCGGCCAGATCCGGGAAGAGATGGCACAGGCGGAGCTGAAAGGCACCATTCCCAAGGGCATGACCAAGGCGGACTACGCGGAGATGAAGTTCGGCGACGCCCTGATCGAGGACGACGATTTTGACATGCTGGTCATGGGTCGCACCCAGGGCAAGGGCTGTTACTGCTACGTCAACGGCGTGCTGCAATCTCAGCTCAGTAAGTATCTGCCCAACTATTCCTACGTGGTCATGGACAACGAGGCGGGTCTGGAGCATATCGCCCGGGGGACGCTTCCTCATGTGGACACCATGCTTCTGATTTCCGACTGCTCCCGCCGTGGCGTTCAGGCCGTGGCGAGAATCGCCGAAATGATCGACGAGATGGGCTTGAATCCCGGACAGATGGGTCTGATCATCAACCGCGCGCCGGACGGAAAGCTGGACGACGGCGTCCGCACCGAGATCGAAAAGCACGGCCTCAAGCTCTTTGGCGTTCTGCCTCACGATGAGGCGGTCTACCGCTGCGACTGCGACGGCAATCCGTCCGCGAAACTCCCGGACAGCGACCCCATGAAGATCGCTCTGCGGGGGATCATGCAGTCTATCGGCCTGTAAGCCGGTAAACCACGAAGCGGGAAGGAGAGCGGCACTTCTTTTAGGAGGGGAGGGCTGTGCCTTCTTTCACGTTTCGCAAAAACACATCCATAATTGCGCCGGACGAAAAACGCCCCGCGTGTGGAAAAAATATCAAGGGGGATTACAAATTATGGCTTTCACTGCCAAAACGGCACCCTTCAGCGGCAAGATCAATGCCGTGACGCTGGGCACCGGTGACAAGGCAATCGTCATCGGCGGTCAGAATGTGATGCCGTTTTACACCTTCGATGCTGCCATCGAAAACGCGCCTAAGATCGGTATTGAAATTTCCGATCTGGCAACAGAGTGGGACGCTCCCGCTCTGAAGGAATTCTATGCCGGCTGCACCACCATGGTCGACTTTGCCAAGAAGGCAGAGACCATGCCCGGCGCGGATTTCCTGTGCCTGCACTTTGAGTCCGCAGACCCCAACGGCGCCAACCGCTCCGTTGCCGACTGTGTGGCCGACGCCAAGGCTGTCGCCGAGGCTACCACTATGCCCATCGTGGTCATGGGCTGCAAGAACATCGAGAAGGACGGCGAGCTGTTCAGCAAGATCGCTGAGGCGCTGCAGGGCAAGAACATTCTGGTTCTGTCCGCCCGGAACGAGGACTACAAGACCGTCGGTGCATCCGTCGCCCTGGCTTACGGCCAGAAGGTGGGCGCTGAGACCGCTGACGACATCAACCTCGCCAAGCAGCTGAACATCATGCTCAAGGGCCTCTCCATCAACCCTGA
>CAKTKX010000284.1 GCA_934572365.1 uncultured Oscillospiraceae bacterium | reverse complement strand
GCCTGACACAGCGCAATCCACTTCATCGCAAATTCCGACTCGCAGTCCAGCAGCGGGAAAAAGCCCGCCGAAAATGCGGAAATTCTTCCGGCGCTTTTCACACCCACGATCCGTTCAATGGGTATCTCCAGCGTGCCGATGTTCTGCGCGCCCTCGGAAACGCCGCCGCCCAAAATCTGATCCAGCACCAGCGGAAAGGGATTCTGCCCCTTCCCCTGAAGCATGGCGCACTCCTTCTGTCCGAGCCTGACCGCTTTCAGGTATTCGTCTTCGGCCTCTGCAACCGTCATTCTGATTCCTCCAAAATACTGATCTGTTCGATAAAATCATACTTCTTTTCGGAGGAAAAAACAATGCGCAAAAGAATTAAAAAATGCACGGATTTTCCAGTCAATCAAGGCGAAAGCAATAAAAAATCCCGCAGAAATTGGAATGCACGGCGAAGCAATTCCCCCTGACGGAAACCGTCAGGGGGAATTGTGTGGAGGCACCGCGCAGGTACACATGATGTATTCCCGCGCACATGAAGAAAACTTACTTTTGCAGAACCCGCTTATAGTTGCGGCCGATGTTGTCCCACAGCTCCAGCGCGTCCTTGGCAGCGACGGACGTGCCGTAGCCGCCGCGGTATGTCCAGGTGGCCAGACGGTCTACGCCTGCTGCCTCGTACATGTCCACAACGTGGTCGATCTGCTCCCATTTTTCGGGGCGCTTGTTGTAGCCCATCAGCCACCGCTCGGATTCCTTGCCGTACTTCTTTGCCACGGCCACGGTGCGGTCGGTGATCTCCTGGAAGAAGCTGTCCGGCAGGCTCCAGTTGATGATGGTGGTGGAGAACACGTCGAAGTAGGGGCAGGCTGCCACCATATCCCAGTTGTCATAGCCCCGCAGCTCCGTGACGTAGTAGCCGTTCAGGGTCGCGTGGACGCAGCAGGTGATCTCCAGCTTGGGATTGTACTCCTTCAGGGACTTGGAGACGCGGCTCAGGGTTTCCAGCGCCTCTCTCCAACGGAACTGCTTGACGTCGTCGTTCATGAACTTGGGCATCTCGTAGCCATAGTAATCCTCGAACTTCTTCATACACTCGGGACAGCGGCACGCCCAGTCGTCGCCGGCGCCGCCGGTGATGGAGGCATAGCTCTTGGGATAGGCATAGTGAGGCTCATCCCAGAAGAAGCCGTCCACCTCCGTCTCCCGGGCAAGCTTCAGGCACAGGCGCTCGAAGTAATCCCGGAAGGAATTGGTGTTGAAGCAGGCAGCGTTCAGCACTTCGCCGGTGTAGGCGCTGACCTGACGGTGATGGATGTTGTTTTGCAGGAACAGGGAAACCTGCTCGCCGCCAAAAAACTTGCCGATGCCCCAGGTGTCCGCGATGACCCGCAGACCCATTTCGTGCGCCTTCTTCACGATGGCGTTGATGTTGGGGAACCAGAAGTCCATATCGAACTCGGTGATGGCAAGCAGAACGGTGTCCACGCCATGGTCGAGCATTTCCCGGAAGTCGGCTTCCGCGTGCTCGACATAGTTCAGGCCGTAATAGCTGACCATAGTATGCTTGATAGCCATAGTTTATCTCCTCATTCTCATTTGTTCATGTACACAGGCTCGCCGCTGGCAATGGAATCGTAGCAGCGAACCATGGCTTCCACGGTCTGGCGGTGCCACTGCAGGTTGATCTTGGGCTGCTTGTGGTTCAGGATGCAGTCATGGAACTCGTCCATCATGCCGATCCACTCGTCGAAATAGGTGTACTGGACGGTGTAGCGGTTGTTGGGGCCGCCGTTAAAGTACACGTTGGGGCCAAAGCAGTCGGCCTGAATCACGCCGTCGGTGCCGACGATGGAGAAGTTGACCTCCATGCGCTTGGGCAGGATTTCCCAGCCGGGGCCG
>CAKTKX010000283.1 GCA_934572365.1 uncultured Oscillospiraceae bacterium | reverse complement strand
CGGAATCTCTATCTGACGCTTCAGCTCCTGACGCTTCAGGTGCCTACGGTGATCGCCCTGAACATGATGGACGAGCTGGTGGGCAACGGCGGCAGCGTGGACGTGCAGAAAATGTCGGAGGCCATCGGCGTTCCGGTGGTTCCCATATCCGCGGCGAAAAATCAGGGCATCACCGAGCTGGTGGATACGCTGCTCGACACCGCCTCCCGCCGGGTGACCCCCAAGGTGCAGGATTTCTGCCCCGAGGGGCCGGTGCATCGGTGCATCCACGCGGTGTGCCACATCATTGAGGATCATGCCCAGCGTGTCAACATCGCCCGCCGCTTCTGCGCCATGAAGCTCATTGAGGGCGAGCAGGACTTTTTCGACGCGCTGGAGCTGAGCCAGAACGAAAAGGAACTGATCGAGCACACCATCATCGAGATGGAGCATGAGACCGGGCTGGACAGAAATGCCGCCCTGGCGGACATGCGCTATAATTTCATCGAGAAGGTCTGCAACCAATGCGTGGTGAAGGCGAAGGAAAGCAAGGAACACCGGCGCAGTATGCAGATCGACAAGGTGCTGACCCACCGTATTTTTGCCATCCCACTGTTTATCGCAATTATGGGACTGGTGTTCTTTCTGACCTTCAACGTGGTGGGCGCGTTCCTGTCCGACGTGATGGCCTACGCCATTGACGGACTGACCATTCTGGCCGACCGGGCGCTGACGGCCTACGGCATCAACCCTGTGGTACACAGCCTGATCATCGACGGCATTTTTGCCGGCGTTGGCAGCGTTGTGAGTTTCCTGCCTCTGATCGTGACGCTGTTTTTCTTCCTGTCCATTCTGGAGGACAGCGGCTATATGGCCCGGGTGGCCTTTGTCATGGACAAGCTGCTGCGGAAGATCGGCCTTTCCGGAAGAAGCTTCGTGCCCATGCTGGTGGGCTTCGGCTGCTCCGTCCCTGCCATCATGGCGACGAGAACCCTTTCCTCCAACCGGGATCGGAAAATGACCATTCTGCTGACCCCCTTCATGAGCTGCTCGGCGAAAATCCCCATTTACACCCTGTTTGCCGCCGCGTTTTTCCCGGGGCATGAGCTGCTCGTGATGCTGGCACTGTACTTTGGCGGCATTCTGGTGGGCATTCTGGTGGCGTTGGTTCTGAAAAATACCGCCTTCAAGGGCAATCCCGTTCCCTTCGTGATGGAGCTGCCCAATTACCGCTTCCCCTCGGCAAAATCCGTGGTCCTGCTGATGTGGGAGAAGGCGAAGGACTTCCTGACCCGGGCGTTTACGGTGATTTTTATGGCTACGGTCATTATCTGGTTCATGCAGACCTTCGATACCCGGCTGAACGTGGTGGAAAACAGCGCCGACAGCATCCTTGCCGCGCTGGGGCGGCTGGTGTCGCCCATCTTTGCACCCCTGGGCTTCGGCGACTGGCGGATGGTGACGGCGCTGGTGTCCGGCTTCACCGCGAAGGAAGCGGTGGTCAGCACCTTCGGCGTAATTCTGGGCGTCAGCACGGAGCAGCTTGGCGCTGCCCTGCATTCCCTGTTTACCACGGCGTCGGCGGCGAGCTTCCTCGCCTTCTGCCTGCTGTACACTCCCTGCGTGGCGGCGGTTTCCACCATTAAGTCCGAGCTGAAATCCGGCTGGAAGACGGTTGGCATCGTGTTCGCGCAGTGCATGGTGGCCTGGCTGGCGGCATTCGTGGTCTACCATGTGGGGCTGTTGCTGCTGACATGAGCTGGATGGATTATCTGCTGCTCGCCCTGATCGGCGGGTACTGCGTGTACTTACTGCTGCGAAAAAAGAAAAAGGACGGCTGCTGCGGGGACTGCTCCCGGTGCGGCTGCTGCTGCAAAAAATAAACGACCCGCTGTCATCCGATTTTGGTGGATGACAG
>CAKTKX010000282.1 GCA_934572365.1 uncultured Oscillospiraceae bacterium | reverse complement strand
TCAGAATTTCTCTGCTGTTTTTCATAAAACATCACCGCCCTTAGTATGCACATTCTTGCCTTTGTCATGCATAAAATGATTGGATAGAGCAGATATCTTAGGAAAAGGATGTGGTGAATATGTGCGCCATCAGCGGAATGATAAACCTCCCGGCTTCGGAGAAAACCCTTTGCCGAATGTTGGAAACGATGCACCGCCGGGGGCCGGACGACCGGGGCGTGTATCGGGAAAAGGGGTGTACGCTGCTTCATGGGCGGCTTGCCATTATTGACCCGGAGGGCGGTCGCCAGCCCATGACCCTTGCCTGGGCAGGGGAGGAATACGCGCTGGTTTACAACGGGGAGCTGTACAATACCGAGCAGCTGAGAAGCGAGCTGTCCGCTCTGGGACACAGCTTTCTGGGGCATTCCGACACGGAGGTGCTGCTCCATGCCTATGCCCAGTTCGGGGCGGCGTGCGTGGAAAAGCTGAACGGCATTTTTGCCTTCGCCGTGTGGGAAAAACACCGGGGACGGCTGTTTCTTGCCCGCGACCGGATCGGGGTGAAGCCCCTGTTTTATAAGAAGCACGACGGCGGTCTGCTGTTTGCCTCGGAGATCAAGACGATTCTGACGTACCCCACCGTCCGGGCGGAGCTGGACGAAAACGGCGCTGCCCAGCTGATTCTTCTGGGGCCGGGGCGGCTGCCTGGCAGCGGCGTATTCCGGGGAATTTCCGAGCTGGAACCGGGCTGCTGCGGCTTTTTCGCCGACGGGGAGCTGCGCCTTTGCCGGTACTGGAAGCTGATGGACAGGGAACACCGGGATTCCTTCAACGAAACGGTGGAAAAGGTGCGCTTTCTTGTGACGGACGCCATCCGGCGGCAAATGGTGTCCGATGTTCCCATCGGGACGTTTCTCTCCGGCGGTCTGGATTCCAGCATCATCACTGCCGTCTGCGCCGGGGAAATGAAAAAAAGAGGGGAGCGGCTGAAAACCTTCTCCGTGGATTACCTGAACAACGACAAGTATTTTCAGGCGAACAAATTCCAGCCCAATTCCGACAGCAGCTACATTCATCTGATGACGGACGCCTTGCAGACCGACCACCACTGGACGATTCTCGGCGCCGACGAGCTGGCTGCAACCCTGGAGGAAGCCACCGTTGCCCGGGACTTGCCGGGAATGGCGGACGTGGATTTTTCCCTGCTGGCCTTTTGCCGGGAGATTCGACAGGAGGTAAAGGTCGCCCTGTCCGGAGAATGCGCCGACGAGATTTTCGGCGGCTATCCATGGTATCGCGACCCGGAGGTTCGTGCCAGAGAGGGATTCCCATGGGCGCAGAATACGGCGGATCGGGCGGCGATCCTGACGCCTGCGATCACCCTCGACCCGGCGGAATTCGTGATGGACGCCTACAGCCGAACCTGCCGGGAAAGCGACATTCTCCCCGGCACCTCCGATCAGGAGCGGCGGATGAAGCAGATGGTGAACCTGAATTTCCGCTGGTTCATGCAGACACTGCTGGACAGGAAAGACCGGATGAGCATGTACCATTCTCTGGAGGTTCGCGTGCCCTTCTGCGACTATCGGATTGCGGAATATCTGTACGGCGTTCCCTGGGAATTCAAGGACTATCAGGGGCAGGAAAAGGGGCTGCTGCGCCGGGCGGTGGAGGGACTTCTGCCGGAGCAGGTACTGCATAGGAAAAAAAGCCCTTACCCCAAAACCTTCGACCCCCGGTATGAGCAGCTCATGGAAGCCCGGCTGCAAGCCGTTCTGAACGACCCCGCCGCGCCCCTCTGGCAGCTGGTCTCGGCGGAGGAAGTGAGGAAGCTTCTGCATCGGGAGACGCAGTGGCCGTGGTACGGTCAGCTGATGCGCCGCCCCCAGACCATCGCCTATCTGTGCCAGATCGACTTCTGGCTGCGGCA
>CAKTKX010000281.1 GCA_934572365.1 uncultured Oscillospiraceae bacterium | reverse complement strand
ATAGGGGACGATCTCCCGCTTGCTCCAGGTGTGGTTGCCCATGGTGATGATGTCCGCCCCGGCGTCCAGAATGCTGTCCGCCTGGTTGGGCGTGATGCCCACCACGGCGGCGTTTTCCCCGTTGACCACCGCGAAATCCGCGTGATACTGCCGCTTCATCTGCCGCAGATTCCGGCGGATCTGCTCCAAGCCCGGATTGCCTACCACATCGCCAACCGCCAATACCCGAAAGTCCATAGCTGCCTCCATACTTAAAGTTAAGACATACATTATAGTACAGAATTCCCACTTTCGCAAGCCTTAAGACGCAAGAAGGCAGAAGCGCGGCCAAATGCCGACGCTTCTGCCGGGAAATCAGTCTTTCTTACCCTTTACCAGAAAAATTGCGACCAGGGAGCTGACCAGCAGCAGATACGGATAGAACAGATACCGCATGATGGAGAACGTCGACAGGGCGAAGCCCATTTCCGCCGCTGCCGAAATGGCCACCAGCATCTGCGCACCGTAGGGGATGATGCCCTGGAAAATGCAGGAGAAGGTGTCCAGCAGGCAGGCCGTGCGGGAGGGGGAAATGCCGTAATCCTCGCTCATTTCCTTGGCAATGGGGTTTGCCATGACGATGGCGACGGTGTTGTTGGCGGTGGCGATGTCCATGGCGCCGACCAGCAGACCCATGCCCAGCTGGCCGCCCTTTTTGCCCCGGAAGACCGTCCGGATGAAGCACAATAGCGCGTCAAAGCCGCCGTAGACCCGGATCAGGGCGCACATCGCGGCCACGAGGATGGCCACCATGCTGGTCTCGAACATGCCTGCCGCGCCGTTGCCCATACTGGCGAGAAGTGCGGTGGCTTCCACCTGGCCGGTCAGGAGCATGATGACGGCGCCGGAGACGATGCCCGTCAGCAGAACGATAAAGACGTTGATCCCCGCAACGCCCCCTGCCAGCACCAGAACATAGGGGATGATCTGGACGAGATCGTAGTGTTCGTCAATGGGCGCGGTGTCATGCCCCATGGTCAGAAGCAGGATCAGCGCCAGCGTCGCAATGGCCGCGGGCAGGGCAATCCAGAAATTTCCCTTGAACTTGTCCCTCATGGCGCAGCCCTGGCCGTTGCAGGCGGCAATGGTGGTGTCGGAGATGAAGGACAGATTGTCGCCGAACATCGCCCCGCCCACGACGCTTCCGGTACACAGCGCCGTGTCAAAGCCGGAGGCTTGGGCGACCTCCAGGGCGATGGGCATGATGAGGGTGATGGTGCCGACGGAGGTTCCCATGGCGGTGGACACGAAACAGGCGACTACAAACAGCACCGCCACGGCGAACCGGGCGGGGATCAGGTCGAGCATGAAGTAGGCGACGCTCTGGGCGGAGCTGCGCCCCACCACGCCCACGAACGCGCCCGCCGTGAGGAAGATCAGCAGCATGGTGATGATATTCTTGTCACCCACGCCCTGCCCCATAATGGCAAGCTTTTCCTCAAAGGGAACCGCCCGGTTTTGCAGGCAGGCGACCAGAATCGCCACGAGAAACGCAATGACGATGGGGATGTTGTAAAAGCCCATGGGGATGTGCAGACCGTACTCAAACAGCAGCCCCAGCCCAAGGTACAGCACGAGAAACACGCCGATGGGCAGCAGCGCGATGGGGTTCCCTTTTTTCATGTTCCAAACCTCTCAACGAACAGATTTTGCGTATTCTGTGGGGGTAATGCCGAACTTTTCCTTAAACTGCCGGGAGAAATGATGCACCGTGGAATAGTGGAGCTGGGCAGCGATCTCCGTGAAGTTCAGGTTGTTTTCCCGGATCATCTGCTTGCTCTCCTGGAGCTTGATCCGGCGGATGTATTCGCCGGGGGAAATTTGCAGGTTCTTGTGGAACAGCGCCGTGAGATAGCTGGGGCTGACGTCCACCTG
>CAKTKX010000280.1 GCA_934572365.1 uncultured Oscillospiraceae bacterium | reverse complement strand
GGCTATACCTCCCCGCTGGCAAAGGTTCTGGTCGTTATGGCCATCGGCGCCGGCTCCATGGTTGCCTCCCATGCCCACGACTCCTATTTCTGGGTCGTGTCTCAGTTCTCCGACATGAAGACCGAAGAGGCCTACAAGTGCCAGACCGGTATGACCGCGGTCATGGGTATCACCATCATCATTCTGCTGTTCGTGATCTCTCTGTTCATCTGATCATACATCCCAAGCCGGGCCGCCGCTGCGGCGGCCCGGCACTTTTCTTTTTCTGAGGAAATCAGAAGCTCCGGCCATGCGGCATTGGAGGCCGCGCCGCCGGTTTTGTCCCTTCGGGCTGAAAATTTGAATTACGACCCATTAAAGGAGCATGAACCATGCATATGGAAGAACAGAAAATCCGGGAGGACGCCCGGAAAATAATGGATGCGGCACTGCACGCGGCACTGCCGGATACCGCCGTGGAGAAGGTGCTGGCGGAGATGCCCGACGCTTCGGGCAGACTCATCCTTGTGGCCGCGGGCAAGGCCGCGTGGCAGATGGCCGCCGCCGCGTACCGAATCCTTGGGGAAAGGATCGACGACGGCATCGTCATCACCAAACACGGCCACGCCATGGGCGCCATCGGCAATCTGACGATCCGGGAAGCCGGGCATCCGGTGCCCGACGCGGACTCCTACAACGCCACGGAAGCGGCCCTGACCATGACGGCCGGATTGAAGGAAACGGATACAGTCCTGTTTCTGCTGTCCGGCGGCGGCTCGGCGCTGTTTGAAAAGCCACTGATCCCGCCGGAGGAAATGGATGACATCACCCGGCAGCTGCTGGCCTGCGGCGCGGACATTGTGGAGATCAACACCCTGCGCAAACGGCTGTCCGCCGTAAAGGGCGGTAAATTTGCCCAGCACGCAGCCCCCGCCCGGGTGTATTCTGTGGTTCTGTCGGACATTCTGGGAGACCCGCTGGACATGATCGCATCCGGCCCCGCCTATCCGGACAGTTCCACCGCCGAACAGGCCCGGGCCGTTGTAAAAAAGTACGGGCTGAAGCTTTCGGCAGCTGCTCTGGAGCTGCTGGACAGGGAAACCCCGAAGCAGCTGGACAATGTGACCACCCGCATCACCGGCTCCGTCCGGCAGCTGTGCGCCGCGGCGTCCGAAACCTGCCAGACGCTGGGCTATACCCCCGTTGTTCTGACGGCATCACTGGCTTGTGAGGCCCGGGAGGCCGGCGCGTTTCTGGGAGCCGTCGCCCAATACCATCAGGATTCGGCCCGGTCCCTCGCCTTTATCGCGGGCGGTGAGACCGTGGTGCATCTGACGGGAACCGGCAAGGGCGGACGAAATCAGGAAATCGCGCTGGCAGGGGCGAAGCTTCTGGACGGTCTTGCGGGCACGGCCCTGTTCTCCCTCGGCTCCGACGGCACCGACGGCCCCACTGACGCGGCAGGTGGTATCGTCACCGGAGAAACAGCCGGGACACTGCGGGAAGCCGGTGTGGACATTGACCGTGTTCTGAAGGACAACGACGCCTACCACGCGCTGGCAAAGGCCGACGGCCTGATCTTTACCGGCCCCACCGGCACCAATGTCAACGACCTGACGGTGCTGCTGATTCGGCGATAAACCAAACCCACACTTCTCAGGGCTGCCTTTGCAGGCAGCCCTTTTTTGTAAAAATGATTTCCCCGGAACGGACGTTATACGTTATAATAGCGCAAAATACCTTACAGACCGCACCCCTTCTGTCAAAAAAGGCCAACCGCCTTTTTGACAGTCTAAGCGGCGGGTTTCCCCGCCACTGCCTTCGTCCTATAGATCGTCCACGTCCTGCACCGGCTTTTCCTCCGGGTGCTTGACCAGCCCCGTGTAGCTGCCAAAGGGGTCGGTCACGATTTTCTCTTTTTTCGCCATGTTCTCACCTCCATGG
>CAKTKX010000279.1 GCA_934572365.1 uncultured Oscillospiraceae bacterium | reverse complement strand
GCCTTCGGCATGTAGCCGATGGCCTTGTTCATGACCTCGCCGTGTTCCACGACCACCAGCGTGGGGATGCTGGCAACGCCGAATTCCATGGCAAGCTCCACTTCCTCGTCCACGTTGATCTTGCCCACGGCAATGTCCTCCCGCTCCTGGGCGATCTCCTCCACAATGGGGCCGACCATCCGGCACGGGCCGCACCAGGGCGCCCAGAAATCCAGCAGAACGGGCTTATCGCTGTTTTTTACCAGCTCGTCGTAGTTGGCCTTCGTAATGTGCATGACGGACATAACAATTCCTCCTTGGTATTTTTCTGTGTCTATAGTATACCCTAATTTTGAAAAAAGCGCAAGGGGCGCGTCGAGCAGACAGACAATTTGACATTTCGCTGCCCATCTGCTATGATACCCTGAAAGAAATAGGAGGACACCGAATATGGGCAAATGTGAATCCTGCGGCGGATGCGGCGGATGCGGCGGATGCAGCGGTGGCTGCGGCGGCTGTTCCGGATGCGGTCTGGAGCTGGAGCTTACGGAAGAAGAGATCGGCTTTCTGCGACGATTGGGAGAGTGCGCCTTTTTGCCGGTGATCCGGGAAGGGGAAGCGCCGGTTTTCCCGGAGGAGCCGGGAAAAGAGCTTCTGCTGCAATGCCTGGAGAAAAAAGGCCTCATCTCCCTGGACTATGACAAACTCCTGAAAGATTATCATACCCCCGCCTACGATGCCAGCCCCGTCCGGGGCAGCATGGCGCTGACCAAGCGGGGACAGGACGTTCTGGAGCTGATGGAATATCAGGGCGTCCGCAGCTGACCGCCCGGCGGCCTTCGCCGGAAAAAGAGACATAGAGAAGTGTTATTTATGGACAAAAATGAATACCGCGTAGGCGTCAACCGGGGACTGCCCGTGGGAATGGGATATTTTTCGGTGAGCTTCGGATTCGGCGCTATGGCCGTGTCCCAGGGCGTTAAAACGCTGGACGCGGTGCTGATCTCCGCTACGAATCTGACCAGCGCGGGGCAGTTCGCGGGGTTGACCCTCATCGTCGCCGCTGCCACATTGTGGGAAATGGTGCTGACCCAGCTGGTCATCAACAGCCGCTACGCCCTGATGAGCCTGGCGCTGAGCCAGCGGATGGGGGAAAAGATCGGTCTGCTGCCCCGGCTGCTGATTGCGTTTTTCAATACGGATGAAATTTTCGCCCTGGCCATGGCGCGGGAAGCACCCCTGACGGTGCCCTTCCTGCTGGGGCTGGGGACGCTGCCCTTTATCGGCTGGACGCTGGGGACGCTGTGCGGCGCGCTGGCCGGGTCGATTTTGCCGCTCTCCATCCGGACGGCGCTGGGGGTCATGCTCTACGGCATGTTCGTCGCCATCGTGGTGCCTCCCGCGAAGAAGAACCGGGATGTTTTCGTGGCGGTGGTGCTGGCGCTGATTTTCAGCAGCTTGTTTTCCTGGACGCCCGGGCTGAAAACCGTTTCCCCGGGACTGTCCATCGTGGTCTGCACCGTGGCCGCCGCCGCCATCTGCGCCGCGCTGTTCCCGGTGAAGGAAGAGGAGGACGCGGCATGAACATGTATCTGTACATCCTCGCCATGGCGCTGACGACCTACCTCATCCGCGTCCTGCCCATGACGATTTTCCGCAAGCCCATTAAGAGCCGTTTCCTGCGTTCGTTTTTGTACTACGTCCCCTATTGCTGCCTGACGGCCATGACGTTTCCCTCCATTCTCAGCAGCACCGCGTCTATCCTCAGCGGCGCGGCGGCGCTGATTGTAGCGGTGATTCTGGCCTACCGGGGTAAGAGCCTGATCGTGGTCGCCTTAAGCAGCAGCGCCGCGGTGCTGATCGTGGAATGGGCAATGAGCCATTTGTAAAATAACTGTGTATTCCTCCGCTTCGCCTTGACGAGCGGAGGAATCTTTGCTATAATGC
>CAKTKX010000278.1 GCA_934572365.1 uncultured Oscillospiraceae bacterium | reverse complement strand
CGCCTGCATCCGGCGCTGGCGCCCTACAAGGCGGCCATTCTGCCCCTGTCCAAGAAGCTCAGCCCCAAGGCCGAGGAAATTTACCGGGAGCTGCGCAAGGACTTCATGGTGGACTTTGACGACGCCGGTTCCATCGGCAAGCGCTACCGCCGGGAAGACGAGATCGGCACGCCCCTGTGTGTCACCGTGGACTTCCAGACCGTGGGCGACGAGAACACCCCTGCGGACAACTGCGTCACGGTTCGTGACCGGGATACCATGGAGCAGGTGCGGATTCCCATTGCCGAGCTGAAGAATTATATCGCGGAGAAGTGCGCGTTCTGATTGCGCCGCTGATAGGTAAATAACATGTGGCCGCCCCGGAAAATTTCTGGGGCGGCCATTTTGTATAAAAATGTTGCGGTACATTGACATTGCAGCAATGGGGAACTGCCCTTTGGCTAAGACGTTACTGCAGCCTAAAGATTTCTTTCATTCACAGCCCTACAGGCTGCGCCTGAAAGAAATGGGAATCTCCCACGGCCTAAAAAGTGTCCACCGGACACTTTTTACCCGGCTTTGCCGGGTCGGCCTTTCGATTCCCGACGGTTTACCATGTAAAAAGCCCCGGTGCTTTAGCACCGGGGCTTTTTACATGGTGACCCGTACGGGAATCGAACCCATGTTACCGCCGTGAAAGGGCGGTGTCTTAACCGCTTGACCAACGGGCCTGGTAGCGGCAATCTGATTCGAACAGATGACATACCGGGTATGAACCGGCTACTCTACCAACTGAGTTATGCCGCCATGTGGTCAAAGGATTTCGGCACCGCCGAAATCAGCTTCATTATTGTATCCGAACAAGCGGTTATTGTCAAGATGTTTTTTCGTTTTTTTGGCGGAATTTTTGGCAATACTTCCTCCGAGGTGAAAATACATGGCTTTTCTCAAAAAATGTCTGCTTTTCTGCATCGGCGGCGCCGCCTACGTGGGGCTGGAGCTGCTCTGGCGGGGGTACAGCCATATCAGCATGTTCGCGGCAGGCGGGGTGTGCTTTCTGCTCATCGGGCAGCTGGGGCAGGTGCAGCCCGTTCTGCCTTGGCCGCTGCGGGCGGTTCTCGGCGCGGGGATCATCACCACGGTGGAGCTGGCGGCGGGGCTGCTGGTGAACCGGCGCTACCAGATCTGGGACTACCGCGGCCGCCCCGGAAATTTTCTGGGGCAGATCTGCCCTGCCTTTACCCTGCTGTGGATTCCGGTCGCCCTGATGGCCATGGGTCTGTACCGGTGGCTGGACTGGCGGCTCAGCAAGGCGCTGGGCGTATAAAGACGAATATGCCCCCGCCCAAAAGGGGCGGGGGCATGTCGTTTATTTGTCGTATTCGGGGGAAAGCGGCGTCACGACGGGGGTGCCGTCGGGCTTCAGGAGGGGCGTCAGCCCGCCGCCGTAGCCGCTGGACTGCCACAGATAATTCACGCCGGTCTCCCTGTCTACCCAGATCTGCAGCGTGGTGAAGCTGCCCTGAGAGTAGATTTTTACAAAGCGGTCGCCCTGCCTTGCCATAATTTACTCCTTCGTGCCTTCCACAATGCCGTTTGCCAGACCCACCAGACCCTGCATCTCGGAGGGAATGATGATCTTGGTGGCCTTGCCGTCGGCGACCTTCTGCATGGCCTCGATGGACTTGAGCTTGATGACCTGGTCGCTGGGGGCGGACTTATTCAGCATTTCCAGAGAGTCGGCAAGCGCCTGCTGCACCTTCCGGATGGCTTCGGCTTCGCCCTCGGCCTTCAGAATGGCGGCCTGCTTCTCGGCATCGGCGCGGAGAATGGCGGATTCCTTTTCGCCCTCGGCGATGAGGATGGCGGACTTCTTCTGACCCTCTGCCTGCAGGATCGCCTGACGGCGGTCACGCTCGGCCTTCATCTGCTTCTCCATGGAGTTCTGGATGTCCTG
>CAKTKX010000277.1 GCA_934572365.1 uncultured Oscillospiraceae bacterium | reverse complement strand
GAATTCAGGATTTCCGCCTGCCGCCGGGCGCACATCTCCACAGTCTCCTGGCTCCAATCCGTGACGGCGGCTTCCTCCTTCCGGAACATTCCCTCCCCGGAGCAGGGCGCGTCCACCAGCACCCGGTCGAAGAACCCGGCAAACCGCTGCGCCAGGGTGGCCGGATGCTCGTTGGTCACCAGGGCGTTGGCAACGGCCATGCGCTCGATGTTCCGGGAGAGAATTTTCGCCCGCTTTGGATTGATCTCATTGCAGAGCAGAAAGCCCTGCCCCCTCATCCGTCCGGCGATTTGGGTGGTCTTGCCGCCGGGGGCGGCGCACAGATCGCAGACCCGCTCCCCCGGCTTCGGGTCGAGCAGCGCCACCGGCGCCATGGCGCTGGCCTCCTGAAGGTAGTAGACCCCCGCCTCATGAAAAACGTGCAGGCCGGGCCGGGCAGCCGGGTCATAATAGTACCCCATCGGCTCCCATGGCACCGGCTGTCCCACGAAGGGCAGCGGCGGGATCTCCCCTTTCAGGGGATTGAACCGCAGCGCCACCGCCCGGGGGCGGTTCAGGCTGTCAAGGTAGCTTTCATATTCGTCTCCCAGCTGGCGCTTCATGCGCTCCAAAAAGGCTTCCGGCAGCATACGTTACCTCCAAAATCATGACTGCGGTTCATTATAGCACATCCCAGGGCATTTTTCCACCACCGGAAAAGCGCAAAATGCCGGCGCGGCAAAATTGCCGCGCCGGTCAAGATATCGGGGTCAAAAGAGTCGGTTGTCGTTGTGGGTGTTGAACGCGCCCTCAAAGCCGATGATCAGGCCGCCCACCTCCGCGTAGTAGCTGCACAGAGCCGTCGTCGGCTCCAGCATAAAGCGGGCATTGGGGAACTCGGCCAGCAGCGCTTCCCGGAAATCCGCCGCCGCTTCCTGGGCGAAGCAGTGGGCGACGCGGATATATCCGCCGTCCCGGAAGCCCCGCTCCTTTACCATATCCACCAGCATCTGGGTGGTCTTTCTCAGTCCTCTGGGCTTATGCACCGGGGCGACCTGGCCGCCCTTGGCCTCTCCCGCCACCCGGATGCCCAGCATCCCGGCGATCTTCGCCACGGCGATGTTCACCCGGCCGTTTCTTGCCAGATTGTTCATGGACTCCAGGCAGAACAGGGTGTGCAGATGGTTGTGGTAATCCAGCACCTTTTCCTTGGTGGTCTCAAAATCGTCCCCCGCGTCCTCGCACTGACGGATCTTCTCCGCCAGCATCATCATTTCCGGCCCCGTGGCGAGAGAATCGAAGATGAACACCTTCCTCGCCGGATGCTCGGACATGTACGTATCGGCGGCGTGCCTCGCCGCGTTGAAGCTGCCCGACAGGTGCTTGGAAATGGTGATACCGAAAACTTCTTCAGCGTCGCCGAAGGCTTCCAGCCACTCCCCCACATTGGGGCAGGAAGAGCCGGACTTTCCCTTATATTGCTTCAGATCTTCCACCATCTGCGTCACGTCCAGGTTGGCATCGTCCACATATTCCCTCTCCGCCACGATCTTCATGGGAACGGATGCAAACGTGCCGTCCTCCCCGGAGACGATGTTGCAGGCAGAATCCGCTACAATTTTGTATTTCATACTGATCCCTCGATTACTAATCATCGGTTTTTTAATAACCGATTCTATTGTATCAATAACCCACGAAGATGTCAAGAGTATCTTAAGATAAGATTTTGAGATTGACTTTTTCTTACCCTTACGGTATAATGTCCCCTGGTGATGTGGATGAAACAGGAACTTAAACAGCAGATCGGTCAGTCCGTTCAGGGCTTCCGTCTGCCCCGTTATCAGGAAATTCCCGACGTGGGTCTGTATCTGGAGCAGGCCACCAAGTATATCTGCCGCTACCTGTCCCCCATTCTGGAAACGCCCCTCACGGCGTCCATGATCAGCAACTACGTCAAGCGGGGGCT
>CAKTKX010000276.1 GCA_934572365.1 uncultured Oscillospiraceae bacterium | reverse complement strand
AGTATCTGGCGTTGCCCTGCCAGAGGTATTCGGCGCCGTCCTTGACGATGCTGTGCAGAACGGCACCGCAGGCGTCGAGGGCTACGGTCAGGGTGTCGTTGTGAAGAGTGTACAGGTTCATAAAATGTCCTCCTGAAAAGTGATGGGATTTGTGTAACCAGTATAGCGTGAAAGGCTGCACTTTGCAAGATTTTGTGAAAAGTATGAAAAAATGCGTAAGAAAGGTATATGTGGGTCGGCGGCATTTTTGATTATACTGTAGGCAGGAAACAAAATAACAGGAGGGAATGAAATGAAAAAATGGAACGTGGCCATCATCGGACTGGGGTTTGTGGGAAAGCTCCATTATGACGCTCTGCGGCGGCTGCCCAATGTCCATGTGCGCACCATCGTGGTACACAAGGCACAGGACATTCCGCTGGTGAAGGAAAACTATGACGCGGACGTGGTGACGGACTGCTGGCAGGAGGCTGTGGCGGACCCGCAGATTCAGGTGATCCATAACTGCACGCCCAACGCCCTCCATGACGAGATCAATCTGGCGGCCATCGGGGCTGGGAAGCACCTGTACGCGGAAAAGCCCATGAGCCTGACCACCGCCGGGGCGGAGGAAGTGCTGGCGGCGGCAAAGGCTGCCGGAATTGCCCATGCCATCAATTACCAGTGCCGGATGAACGGTGCGGTGCTGGAAATGCGGGCGCGGCTCCGGCGGGGACAGGCAGGCCGGCCGCTGTACGTGGGAGGACAGTATTTGCAGGAGTCCGTGGCGCGGAAGACCGACTACACCCCCCGTCGGATTCCGGAGACCTCGCCCGCCCGTGCGCTGCTGGATATTGGCGTTCACTGGGCGGATACGGCAGGCTTTGTCATGGGATGCCCCATTTCCAAGGTGTACGCGAAAATGTACACCCACCATCCCATCCGTATTGACCCGGAAACGGGGCGGGAGATCGTGGTGCGCAGCGACGACACCACCTCCGTCATGGTGGAGTTTGCCGACGGCACCCCCGGCTCCGCCGTGTTTTCCAAGTGTATGCTGGGACATAAAAACGACCTGGCGGTCACGGTCAGCGGCGACGAGCGGGAGTACTGCTGGAATCAGGAGCGGTGCGACTGGCTCCGGATCGGAAACCGGGGACTGGGCAACGAGACGGTTTATGTGGACAAGGCCGTGGCGCTTCCGGAAACGGCACCGTACCTGTTCACCCCCGCCGGTCACGCGCCGGGCTGGCAGGACGCGCTGAAAAACGCCATGACGGCATTTTACACAGCCGTCCGGACGGAGTCGTATCAGAAGGGCGCGGTACCCTACGCCACCTTTGCCGACGGCGTTATGGGGAACCGGTTCGTAGATGCCTGTCTTGCTTCTGCGAAGCGGGGCGAATGGGTCACACTGTAAAGGAGGACGGAAAAATGCATGTTCATGTTTGGGCGGAGGATCGCCCGCTGCCGGAAGCCGTGGAGCAGATGCGCCGGATATATCCCCGTGGGGTGGAGGGCGCCATAGCGGAGTTCCTGGGGGAAAATCCGGATATGACAGTGACCACATCCACCATGCAGGATCCCATGCAGGGCTTTGACCGCCGGATCCTGGATCATACGGACGTTCTGGTATATTGGAGCCACAAGCATTGGCGGGAGGTAGAGGACGAAGCGGTGGACTACCTGCCAAAGCGGGTTCTGGAGGGAATGGGGCTGATCGTGCTGCATTCCGCCCATGCGTCAAAGATCTTCTCCCGGCTGATGGGCACCAGGACCCAGAGCCTTCGGTGGCGGGAAAATGACGAGCATCAGCGCTATTGGATCGTCAATCCGGCGCATCCCATTGCTGCGGGGCTTCCCGGCGAATTCTTTGAGATCCCCATGGATGAGACTTATGGAGAATACTTTGAGATCCCGCAGCCCCAGGAGCAGGTGTTTCTCACCTGGGCGCCGGGGGGAGAGCTGTTCCGCAG
>CAKTKX010000275.1 GCA_934572365.1 uncultured Oscillospiraceae bacterium | reverse complement strand
TAGTATGCTACCGAATCTTACGCTTCGACGATCTTCACCGTCAGCGGCGCGGAAATCTCATAGCCCAGCTTGCAGGTAACGGTGTACGTACCCACATTCTTGATAGGCTCGGCAATGGCGATCTTCCGCTTGTCCAGCTTGATGCCGGTCTTCGCCAGTGCGTCGGCAATTTCCTGGTTAGTTACGGAACCAAACAGCCGGCCTGCACCGCCGCCCTTGGCGGCCACAGTGACGGTCATCTCCCGCAGCTTTCCGGCGGTCTCCATGGCCTCGGCCTTTTCCCGGGCAATGCGCTCCTGGTTGGCCTTGTCGTTCATGCGCATGGTGTTCACGGCGTCGGGAGTCGCCTCCGTGGCCAGCTTCCGGGGCAGCATGTAGTTCCGGGCGTAGCCGTCGGAAACCTCGATCAACTGTCCCTTTTTGCCCTTTCCTTTTACATCTTGCAGCAGAATTACTTTCATCGTGATAGTCTCCTTAATCGATATGATATGTACGCCAAACAGCCGCTAAAACGGTGTTTGGCCTATATTTTGTGGTTTATTCTTCGTAGAACTTGTCAATAGACGCCACCAACTCGTCTAGGGCATCCTTGACGGTGATGTCCTTCATCTGCGCACCGGCCGTAGCGGTGTTGCCGCCGCCGCCCAGGGGTTCCAGAATCATCTGGACGTTGGCGCTGCCGATGCTTCTGGCGGAAATGATCACCTGTTCTCCGTCCGGGTAGAGGACAAAGGAAGCGGTAATGCCGGAAATATTCAGCAGCTCGTCCGCCGCCTGGGCTGCCAGCACCCGGGTCGTGGGGGTGTTCAGCGCCGCAATGGCGATCTCCTGCCGGTACAGCCGAGAGGATTTGATGATCTGATACTTCGCCATGGTGTCCTGGAAGTCGTTCTGCATCAGCTTCTTGACCTCCGTGGTATCCGCGCCCAGACGGCGCAGCACGGCCGCGGCCTCAAAGGTACGCTCGCCGGTACGGACGTTGAAGAACTTGGTGTCCAGACAGATGCCCGCCATCAAGCTCTCCGCTTCAATGGGCAGAACGTCCTTCTTCTCCACGGCGTACATAAGCACCTCCGTCACCAGCTCCGCCGCCGAGGAGGCGTATGGCTCATGCAGGTTGACCACCACGGGGTTGATATAATCCGCCGCCCGGCGGTGATGGTCTACCACGCAGACCTTGGAAATAGCTTCCAGCAGGGGTCTGCACTCCACCTGATCCGGCCGGTTGGTGTCCACCACCACGAGAATGCTCCGGTTGTCCGCCATCAACAGGGCGTCCTGGCCGGACACGAACACATCCCGGTATTCGGGAACCGCCTGGATTTCCTCAATCAGCTTCTCTGCGGCGTTGTTTTCCAGATCGATGACGATATTGGCCTTCTTGCCTTTTTTGCGGCACAGGCAGCTGATGCCCATGGCCGCGCCCACGGCGTCCAGGTCGGCGTTTTTGTGACCCATGATGAACACCCGGCCGCTCTGGCCGATCAGCTCCATCAGGGAATTGGCCGTCACGCGGGAACGCACCTTGCTGCGGTAATCCGCCTCCCGGTTCCGTCCGCCGTAGAAATTGAAGTTGACCCGATCCTTGATGACCGCCTGATCGCCGCCCCGGCTCAGTGCCATTTCAATGCCCAGCGCGGCAAAGTCATAGCTTTCCTCGAAGCTTTCGCCATCCACGCCCAGACCGATGGAAATGGAGGCGGGCAGGCCGGAGGAATTGACGATCTCGTGAATGTCCTCCAGCAGAGAGAACTTATTTTCCTTCGCCCGCTCCAGATCCCGCTTCTCAAAAATGAACAGGAAGCGGTTGCGCTCCAACCGGCGAAGCAGACCGCTGTAGCCCTCCGTCCATCGGGTGATGGTTTCGTTGAGCTTGGCGTTCAGGGAGGAAATAGCGCTTTCCGTCAGGTTTTTGGTCAGTTCCTCGTAATTATCAATGAGAATGATGGCGACCACAGGCCGGGAGCGGAT
>CAKTKX010000274.1 GCA_934572365.1 uncultured Oscillospiraceae bacterium | reverse complement strand
CCCGCCCTTGCCCACGGCACCCGGGCGCGGATCCGCAGCACCTACGAATATGTGGATTTTCTGGAAGAATTTCTGGAAAACCTCCCGGAGCTGACACAGGGCTATCCCGAGGAAACCCGGATCACCGCGCCCATCGAGACATGGTCGGACGATTTTTCCATCGCCATTGCGGGCATTCCCTCCATGGTCAACGATTTCACCGGCGGCAGCTTCATGGAGACCCACTATCATTCCCAGTTCGACAACGACACCTACTATGACGAGGACGTGTACCGGCTCCACCACGAGCTGTTTGGTCTGCTGCTGATGGCCATTGACAGGACTACAGTCGTTCCGCTGAATTTTGCCGGAACCTTTCAAAAGGCCAAGGAAGCATTGGACTTGGACTGGTGCGCCCGGACGGAGGCCGACGGCGAAAGCCTTGCTCAGGCGCTGGACGAAGCCGCGGAACTGGCACAGCAGGTCTATGAACGGGCAGCGGCCATCAACCGGGGACAGGCGCCCGGCGAGGACGCCGGTCGACTGGAACGGCAGCTGCTGGATCTGTTCCAGCGGACGCAGGACACCTTTGTCCGCATCGACTGGTACGGCAACGTCCAGTTTCCTCAGGAAAGCTTGCAGGAAAGCCTGGAGCTGCTCCACGGCGCTGCGGACAGCCTGACGGAGGGAAATCTCTCTGCGGCACTGCGGAAACTCTATGAGATCGACAACAACCGCTATGCCTTCCTGTTTGAGCAGCGGGTGTACCGCCACTTCACCCAGTACGTATTTTCCCAGCCCAAGGAGCGCCTGAAATGGGGTTACCGCCGGATCGTGGGGTACATCAACCTCTACGCCACGGTCAAGAGCCTGCTGGAGAAAAAAGCCCGGGGCATTACGGACTACACGGCGGAAGCGGCCTTTCTGCAAGGCGCGGCCGCTGCCCAGGAGGGCGCCTACCGGGATCTGGTGGGCAGTCTGAACATCAGTGTGGAGGAAATGAAGCGGATGCTCCGCGACTGCCTCCCAGGATAAAGGAACGAATATATGGAAAGCGAATTATACAAAGTTACAAAAAAAGACCTGCCAAAGCTTCAGGCACTGCTGAACAAGTGCTTTGCCTCCGACCCGCTGTACGAGACCCTGATTCCCAACGAGGATATCCGCAAGAAGCTTTTGCCGAAGCTCTTTGCCTGCGACATGGAGGAATTCTACAAAAACTGCGACATTTTTGCCGACAGCCCGGATTTGAACGGCCTTCTGGTCGTTTCCGACGAGACCGAGCCGTACCATTTCCTCCAATACTACTTTACGGAGCTGGAAGCGGAATTGCAGACGGACGCATGGCTCATCAAGGAAGACCCGTCGCTCAGAACTCTGTTCCACTTTTTCGCCGCCCGGGATTATCTGAACTCCCACTGGACGACCCAGCTCCACGAGGACAACCGTCTCCATGTGATCTATCTGGCGGTGGACCCCCAGATGCAGCACCACGGCATTGCGGTGAAGCTGCTGAAGGCGGCGGTGGATTATGCGGACAGGCATCACATGATGATGTCGCTGGAGACCCACAATCCCCACAACGTGACGCTATACCAGCAGTTGGGGTTTGAGATTTACGAGGTTCTGGAAAAGCATTTTCATCTGAAACAGTTCTGCATGGTGCGCCCGATTCAAAGCGAGCTTGGACAGCCCGCGAAGCCGGGAAATGCGATTTAATCGAAAATAGAAAATCCCGTCCGCAATCTGCGGACGGGAATCTTTCTGTTTATACGAACTTTTTTCGGCAGGTCAAAAGCCCATCAGCCGTTGCGGACTTCCATGAACAGGCTTTCCATATACCGGGAGGTTTCCTCCGGCAGGAAGTTGAAGCTGGTGCCGGTGGTGAGGGTGTCCGCGTCGGGGTAGGCGACCTCGCTGCCCGCGACCTCCGGATCCATCAGCTCCTTCGCCGCGGTGGAAGGGACGCTGTAGCCCAAAAACTCCATGTTGGCGGAGGA
>CAKTKX010000273.1 GCA_934572365.1 uncultured Oscillospiraceae bacterium | reverse complement strand
GAAGCCGCCGCCCTGTACATGAACGCCGCCCGGTACGGCAAGCGGGCGCTGTGCATCTGCACCATTTCCGACCACATTCTCACCGGCGAGGAGACCACCTCCGAGCAGCGCCAGAATTCCTTCACCACCATGATGAAGGTGGCGCTGGACACCGCCGTAGCCATGGAGAACAAGTAAAATCCTGTCACAGGATATTGATCTAAGGTGATAATATGAAGCGAGTATTTTTGATCGTTCTGGATTCCTTCGGCATCGGGCAGATGCCGGATGCCGCATCCTTCGGCGACGTGGGGGTCAATACCCTGCGCGCCTGCACCACCTCCCAAAAGCTGGACATTCCTAACATGACCGCCGCGGGACTTGGCAATATCGACGGCGTGACCTGTCTGCCCAAAGCCGCCGCTCCCACCGGCGCGTTCGCCCGGCTGACGGAAAGCTCCATGGGCAAGGACACCACCATCGGCCATTGGGAAATTGCCGGTGTGATCTCTCCCCAGCCCCTGCCCACCTTCCCCAACGGCTTTCCCAAAGAGGTTCTGGACGCCTTCGAGAAGGAGACCGGCCGGGGCGTGCTTTGCAACCTGCCCTATTCCGGCACCGACGTCATCCGGGACTACGGCGAGGAACAGCGCAAAACCGGCAAGTGGATTGTCTACACCTCTGCCGACTCCGTGTTCCAGGTGGCGGCGCATGAGGCGTGGATCCCCTTGCAGGAGCTGTACGACGCCTGCCGCAAGGCACGGAAAATTTTGCAGGGAAAGTACGGCGTCGGCCGGGTGATCGCCCGCCCCTACGTGGGCGACGCGGAGCACGGCTTTAAGCGCACGTCCAACCGCCACGACTTTTCTCTGGAGCCGCCGAAGCAGACCATGCTGGACGCCGTGAAGGCGGCGGGGCTGGACTGCCTGGCCGTGGGCAAGATCCACGACATTTTCGCCGGACGGGGGGACACGGAGTATGTGTTCAACAAGTCCAACGCCGACGGCATGGCCCACACGGCGGACTATGCCGCACGGGATTTCCACGGCCTGTGCTTCGTGAATTTAGTGGATTTTGACATGCTCTACGGCCACCGCCGGGACATCGACGGCTACGCCGCCGCCCTGACGGAGTTCGACCGCTGGCTGGGGACATTCCTGCCCACCCTTGGGGAAGACGACGTGGTGATGATCACCGCCGACCACGGCTGCGACCCCTCCTACACCGCCACCACCGACCATACCCGTGAGTACGTGCCGCTGCTGGTGCTGGGCAAGGGCGTGAGACCCGGCAACCTCGGCACCAAGCCCACCTTCGCGGACATCGCCGCCACCGTCACCGACCTGCTGAATGTTGCCTGGGACGGCGCGGGCAAGAGCTTCGCTAAGGAAATACTGTAAGCATCGTTTTATGGAAGACGTGAAAAGGAGGCAAACCATGACACCCGAAAAACTGTGTGAGCTTGCCAAAGAGGCCATGACCCATGCCTACGTCCCCTATTCCGGCTACCAGGTGGGCGCGGCGCTGCTGTGCGCCGACGGGACGGTGTATCAGGGCTGCAACATCGAAAACGCGTCCTACAGCCCCACGGTCTGCGCCGAGCGCACCGCCTTCTTCAAGGCGGTCTACGACGGCCACCGGGATTTTGCCGCCATCGCCGTGTGCGGCGGCAAGGACGGCGTCATCACCGGGGCGTTCCCGCCCTGCGGCGTGTGCCGCCAGGTGATGCGGGAGTTCTGCGGCGACGATTTTCCCATTTACATGATCACGCCGGAGGGCTACGAAGTCCATACTCTGGCCGAGATTCTGCCCTTCAGCTTCTCCGCTCGGAAACACATGCACGTCTGACGGGGACGGATTGGAGGATATCCTGAAAAACCCGGGAAAAACATGGAAAATGTGTTGATTTTTTTCCGGAAATGTGCGACAATATCATTGGTGTGTGAACACCGCCAAGAATAGAATTTATGGAGGAATGCAATCATGAAAAAGATTCTGGCTCTGCTGCTGGTTCTGGCGCTGTCCCTGACGCTGGTCGCCTG
>CAKTKX010000272.1 GCA_934572365.1 uncultured Oscillospiraceae bacterium | reverse complement strand
ATCGTTGCTACATAAAGGAGGTTATCCCATATGCAACAGCGGGTGCGGTGACCCCATCGTGGAACATTCCTTCGTCCTTCGGGCAAACTCCCCGTCCCGATGGCACTTAACGCGAGGTCTCCTACTCTGTTCGCAGACAAATATACACGAAAAGGGTGAAAAAGTAAATAGGTTTTTTACATTTTTTCGGGAATTTTTGCGGCCTCCGGGGCGTCCGCTTTGGGGAAGCTCTGAGTAAATCGGCAAGGACTGGCAGCGAGAGATTTTTTTCTGGACGAAAGTTTGGGAAGCGGAGGAATACTTTGTGTACCCGCAAGGGGTATGCCGCATCCGTAAGCCAGCTTGCGCTGGCAACGGCTACGCAATATTTCCCGCTTCCCAAACTGCACGGCCGGAGAAAAAAATCCGCTGTCCAGCCGCAGACGATTTATTCAGAGTTTCCCCTAGCCATAGCCGCCCGCATCAGCACCATCCGGTAAATTTCCCCGTAGGTCAATCGCTCCACCTCCTGCGCCGCCACCAGCGGAACCTCTTTCAGCACCAGATCGCCGGACTTTACCGTAAGCGTCCCCAGGCGCTGTCCCCGGCTGACGGGGGCTGTGACGGTGGGTTCCAGCGTCACCTCACTGGTAACGCCGCTTTTCTGCGCCTTGTCAATGAGCAGCGCCATGTCCGCTTCCGGCACCGCGCTCACCCCGGCGTTCTTTCCCAGACGCACCGGGATCTGGTTCTCACAGTCGCTTAAGTCCGGGCTGACCACCGCGAAATTGGCGAAGCCGTAGTCAAGCAATGACTTGCAGGCGGCGTTCCGGGACTGGCTGGTCTCCGCCCCCATGACCACGGCGATCAGCTCCATGCCGTCCCGCATGGCCGACGCCGACAGGCAGTACCCCGCCCCGGAGGTAAAGCCGGTTTTCAGCCCCGTGGCGCCGGAATAGAAGCGGATGAGCTTGTTGGTGTTGGACAGGCCGAAGGTGCCGTTTCGCACGGTGTCCATCCAGATGGTCGTGTAGTTTTTAATGAGGGGATGGTATTTCAGCAGCTGTCGGGACATGAGGGCGATGTCGTAGGCGGAAGTCCGGTGATTCACGGCGTCCGCCCCGTCGTCCAGGCCGGTGCAGTTGACGAAGGTGGTGTCGTTCATCCCCAACTCCTGCGCCCGCCGGTTCATCATGGCGACAAAGGCGCTTTCGCTGCCCGCGATATGCTCCGCCATGGCGCAGGCGCAGTCGTTGGCCGAGGACACCGCGATGGACTTGAGCATGTCGGAAACGGGCATGGTCTCCCCCGCCTTCAGGTAGATCTGACTGCCCCCCTTGGCAGCGGCAGCTTCGGAAGCCGTCACCATATCCGTCAGGGCGATCTTCCCGGAATCCACTGCTTCCATAATCAGCAGCATGGTCATGACTTTGGTCACACTGGCGGGGGCAAGGCGCTCATGGGAATTGGACTCATACAGAACAGTTCCGGTGGCGACGTCCATCAGCACTGCGCTTTTTCCCGCCACGTCCAACTCCACCGCTGACGCCGGCAGAACAAGCTGGCACAGCACCAGCACCAGTGCCGTGACACATATCATCCGCTTCATAATCATCCCTCCAAACGATTCGTAGTACAACCTATGTCCGCAGGATATGAATATGCCAGATTTTCCTATGGAAAGTTTCCGCATAATGTGGTACAATGGCTCCGCTAAACGATCCACCGGGAGGAGGCACCGCTTTCCTCCCCGCAGTTCATACGGAGGAAATACCACATGAGAGGAATCCCATCGCTGATCACAGACATTCGCAAAAACGTATTCACCGAGGTCGCCCGCATGGCCTACAACGGCGGCGACTACACCCAGGCAGAAGATCTGCCCTTCAAGATCGTCCCCGGCGACCAGCCCATGCACCGGGAGTCCATTTTCCTGGAACGCGCCATCGCCGGAGAGCGGGTGCGGCTTGCCATGGGTCTGTCCATCCGCCCCATCCAGACCCGCAGCCTGATGACCGAGGGCATGGACGCCGCCGCCATTGCCGAGCAGTATTACGAGCCGCCGCTGAT
>CAKTKX010000271.1 GCA_934572365.1 uncultured Oscillospiraceae bacterium | reverse complement strand
AAAATCAAGGGAGAAACGGAAATGATCGACATTGTCCAGACGATCAGCCGGTATTTCCGCAACATCACCCAAAGTACCACCGACCAGTTTATTACAGTTCAGCAGGAATTCGACCGATTGCAGGACTATACCCGCATTTATCAGTTCATGCACGGCGACCATCTGAAAACCGTTTTCTCCGCCCGGGAGACGGCGCGCAATGCCATGATTCCCACCATGATTTTACAGCCGGTGGTGGAGAATTCCCTGAAATACGGTCTGCGGTCTCAGGAGGAGGACTCTGAGATTCGGGTGCACGCCTACACGCAGGACGGAAAGCTGCTCATTACCATCCGGGACAACGGAAAAGGGCTGACGCAGGAGCAGATGGAAAAGCTGGAGAAGGGCGAGACTGCGGAAAGCAGCAGCTCCGGCATCGGCATGGCGAACGTCCGCCAGCGCCTGAAGCTGATCTACGGGGACAAGAGCAGCATCTCCTTCCGGAACCGCACCGCCGGCGGCGTGAAGGTCACGATCGAAATTCCCTTCACCTACTCTGAGCCGGACAGCCTGTGGGAGCTGGAGCAAATGGACGACTGGAGCGACCTGGACGAACTCTGGTGATGGTTTCCCACATATATACCAAATCGGATGAGTTCCGGAAAAAGCGTAAGTTTGGTGAATGGTGCAAAAAGATTTTGGTAGTATAATATAATAACAGGCGTGAAAAAATAAACTTTTTCGTATATTATGGAGGTTTCGCCATGCTAAACTATCATGTCAAGATCGGCCTGGTTCCCATTCGCAGAGACGTTACACCCCGCCCCGGTATCTTTAACTGGGAAAAGGCGGAGGAGCGCTGCGCTGCGGCGGTAGCCTATATCGAGGAGCATTTCACCTCCGAGAACGTTTCCTTCGTGGATCTGAAGGGAATCAACGCCGTGGATGTTCTCTACAGCGACAAGGACGTGGACGCCGTTATCGAGCGCTTTCAGGCGGAGAAGGTGGACGCGGTATTCCTGATCAACGGCAACTTCGGCAACGAGGAAGTGGCCGGCGCGGTGGCCAAGGCCATCGGCAAGCCCGTGCTCCTGTGGGGTCCCCAGGACACCGTGTTTGAGCCGGACGGCACCCGGTATACCGATTCCCAGTGCGGCCTGTTCGGCATGAGCCGTCAGCTGCAAAGAATGAACGTTCCCTTTACTTATATCGAAAACTGCCGCATTGAAGACCCGATTTTCACCGAGGGCTTCCTGCGGTTCGTGGGCGTGGCCTGCGCGGTGAAGAACTTTAAGGGGATGCGTGTTGCTCAGGTGGGTATGCGTCCCAAGCCCTTCTGCTCCGTGATCTTCAACGAGAGCGACCTGATGGACAAGTTTGACATCCACGTCATTCCCGTGAACCTGGCTGTGATTCAGGACAAGTACAGAAGGATTCTGGAAACCCGGAAGGACGAGCTGGCTGAAGGTGTTGCTAAGCTGCGCCAGATGTACGAGATCGACGATCTGTCCCAGCCGATGCTGGACAAGGTCTATGCCTTCGTGCTGCTGTATGAGGAAATTTTTGAAGAGTACAACGTGGCCGCCGTTTCCGCGGAGTGCTGGACTGCCATGCAGCTGATGGTGGGCGCGATGCCCTGCGCGGCCTATCCCCTGCTCGCGGACATGGGCTATATCATCGGCTGCGAGAGCGACATGCACGCGACCTTGACCCAGGTGGTGCTGAAATGCCTGACCCTGGGACAGAAGAAGCCCTTCCTGGGCGAATTCACCACCCGTCACCCCAGCGATCGGAATGTGGAGCTGCTGTGGCACTGCGGCCCCTTTGCCTATTCCCTGAAAAAGCAGGGTACCGGCGCGAAGATGGTCAACATGCGTCAGTGGATGCAGGTGGAGGACGGCCATTTCACCGTGGCGCGTATCGATCAGGATCACGGCAACTACTCCATCGCCGTCTGCGAGTGCGACAGCGCGGAAGGCCCCTATACCTTCGGCTCCTACATGTGGGGCAAGTTCAAGGATCTGCCCGCGGTGGAGCGCAAGCTCATCGAAGGCCCCTACATCCATCACATGTCCGAGATCGAGGGCAGCCTGACGGATTCCATCCGGGAATTCTGCAAGTACGTACCCGG
>CAKTKX010000270.1 GCA_934572365.1 uncultured Oscillospiraceae bacterium | reverse complement strand
ATCCTCTACGAAAACGGCCGATTCCCCACCATCGACATGAAGAAGGTCGTGGAGGAGCTGACCGAATACGCCATCCCCCGGCTGTTTGAAGAAACGAAGTAAGGAAGCGCCCCCCGCATTCCCCCGCAGAAAGGATGAAACCATGTCTGACATGCAAAAAAAGCAGAATTTTCTTCAGGGCACCGCTCTGCTCGCAATGGCCACCGCCATTGTCAAGGTCATCGGCGCTCTGTACAAAATTCCCCTCAACGCCATCATCGGCGAGCAGGGCTTCGGCTACTTCAACACGGCCTACGATATCTATAACGTGCTGCTGATGATCTCCACCGCCGGGCTGCCCGTGGCCATGAGCCGGATGATCTCCCAGGCCAGCTCCCTTGACCACTACAATCAGGTGCGCCGGATCTACCGCACCGCCCGGGGTATTTTTCTGGCGCTGGGCATCGCGGGCAGTCTGCTAATGACGCTATTTTGCCGTCAGCTGGCCGCCTTCCAGAACCAGCCCGACGCCTGGGCGGCCATCGGCTGTCTTGGCCCCTGCGTGCTGCTTATCTGCGTCATGAGTACCTACCGGGGCTTCTTCCAGGGGCAGGGGAATATGCTGCCCACCTCCGTTTCTCAGGTGCTGGAGGCCGTGGTGAAGCTGATCGTGGGCATGGGCGCGGCGCTGGCGATTCTGAAAATGACCAACGAGATTCCTCTGGCCGCAGGCGGCGCGATTCTGGGCGTCACGGCAAGCTGTCTTGTCTCGGCAATTTACCTCTTCGGCCGCTTCCGGAAGAGCTACGCCCTTCTGCCCCAGACGGAGGAGGAGCCACGCTCCTACCGGGATACCGCCCGGGGACTGCTGGCCATCGCCATCCCCATCACCTTCGGCTCCGCCGCCTTGCAGCTGATGACCATGCTGGAAACCAAAATTTACATGGGGCAGCTGCTGAATCTGGGCTACACCCAGTCCTCTGCCGACACCATGCGGGGCGTTTACGGTATGTGCCTGACCATCTTCAATATGCCCTGCGCCTTCATCACCCCCATCACCATCAGCATCATTCCCGCCATCACCTCCCACCTGACCCTTTGCGGCGACGAGGAAGCGAAGGCCACGGAGGAATCCGCCGTGCGGATCACCGGGCTGATCGCCATGCCCTGCGCCTTCGGCCTTGCCCTGCTGGCCGAGCCGGTCACCGCCCTGCTGGGGGGATATTCCGGCGGGAATCTGGCAATGGCCACCCGGCTTATGACAGTCCTGGGCTTTACCATCATCTTTAACGCCCTGGTGCTGGTCTCCACGGCCATCATGCAGGCTCACGGCCACGCCGGCCGGCCGGTGATCAACATGCTCATCGGCGGCGTGGTGAATCTGGTGGCGGTGTACGTGCTGGCGGGAATCCCATCGGTGAACATTCTGGGTACCCCCATCGGCCTGCTCATGGGCTATGTGGTCATCAGCGTTTTGAACATTCTGTCCATGCGCCGTCTGCTGCCGAAGACGCCCGCGATTCTGCCCAACCTTCTGCGTTCCTTCTTCGCCGCGGCGGTGATGGGCGTCCTTGCATGGGGCGCGCTGTGGGCGCTGAAAGCCATCGGCGTGCGGGAGATCGGCACAGGCCGCCTGATTCTGTGCGCCGTGCCGGTTCTGGTGGGCGTGGTCAGCTACTTCTTTACCGCCGTAAAGTTCAAAGTCATCACCCACGAGGACTGCCTGCTGCTGCCCAAGGGCGAAAAAATCGCAAAAATCCTGAAGCTGTGAGTTTTTTTGAAAAATCTCTTGCAATTTGGGTAGAATTATGTTAATCTAAACGTCGACTTCAAAATATTTTCACTTTCAGAAAAGAGGATATAAACATGAACAAGACTGAACTGATCGCTGCCGCCGCTGAGGGTGCAGGCCTGACGAAGAAGGACACCGAGCGGGTCATCAACGCCGCCATCGACGCCGTTACCGCGGCTCTCGTGAAGGGCGACAAGGTGCAGGTCTCCGGCTTCGGAACCTTCGAGACCAAGGAGCGGGAAGCCCGCGTTGGCCGCAACCCCCACACCAAGGAAGCCATTGAGATCCCTGCCACCCGCGTTCCCGCCTTCAAGGCAAGCAAGGCTCTGAAGGACAACGT
>CAKTKX010000269.1 GCA_934572365.1 uncultured Oscillospiraceae bacterium | reverse complement strand
GGACAAAATCCCCCAAAGTGACACCTTTCCGCCGGGTAAAAGCTCCATTACGCCGTCCCCATTCAAGTCACACAGGGAGTAAAACAGGCCGTCCCGCATGCGGGTGCTATGCGCCGCGGCTTTCTCCAGCTTTTGCTGGATGTACTGCTCATAGCCCTGGGTGTAGAGATTTTCGGCGGCTGCCGCGCGCTCCGCCTCGTAGGCCGCCCGGGCTGCCTCCATAAGCGCATCCACCTTGGTCATGTCCGCCGGGTGGGGCTGGATGGAAAAGTCAAACTGTTCCGAGATCTGTTCCAGCGCACTCTGCGTCATCTGCACCTTGTTTCCGCCGTCCCATTTTGACGAAGCAAAGGACACGGTGACAAGAGCGTCCTGAAGGTCGGTAATGATCCGCGCCTGCTCGTCATTCATCACAAGCAGCACCGTCCTGCCGTCGCTGCGGGTGTAGTTCCACTGGGTGCAGTTTTCCAGGTCGGCAACCTCGTAGTACACAGGGTCAAAGTATTCCTTCACGGAATAATAGTATGACGCAGAGTTGTCCTTATATGGCCACTGGTCGGTATCCGGCCGGAACAGCAGCTCGATCTTGAACGTTCCCTCCGGGTAGAAATAACCGCTCAAAGATTCCACATCCCCATGGAACACGCCGTCAATGCCCAGCGAGGAAAACAGCACGCTGGATTCATGGGATTGGCAGCCCACGTCCGGCGACAGCAGCTTCAGATTGTATTTTTGAACGATCTCGTCCAGCTTGTTCACCATTTCCCAGCTGTAGCATCCATAAGGGATATAATATGGGTTGGGGATTCCCAGCTCATTGTTGTCGTTGGCCGTCACAATGGCGCCATCCGGGTCATAGTCCCGGCAAAAGCTGTTCCATTCCGCCAGCGCCTCCTGATTGGCGCCTTGCAGCGTGATCTGGGTTCGCGGGGCGAGGGTCGGCAAGGAAATGACCTCCCCGTTTTCGTCATAGACGGTGGGCGTGGTGGGGCGGTACTCGGCCACCTTCAAGTCCTGAAGCCGCAGCACATACGCCACCGTGCAGCCCACAAGCAGCAGCATCAGCCCGATCACGGCGGCCACCAGCCAGAGCCGGGGCAGGGGCTTCGCGCCCGCCGTGCCGTCTCTGTATTTCTGGGTTTCCCAGAGGTATGTACCCTTGGCGTCGCCGATCATATCCAGTATTTCGTTGGCGTTCACAGCAATTCCTCCTTTTCCAGCGCCTGTCTGAGCCTACCTCGGGTGCGGCGGAGCATGGAGGTGACCTTGCTGACGGAGAAGCCGAAATGCTCAGCGATGTCCGCGATGGGGTCTAAGTACCAGTACCGGCTCAGGAACACCAGCCGTTCCGTTTCCGGCAGGGATTCCAGAAAGCTGTTGAAGGCCACGGCAAGCTCCTTGCGATCCATGGCCTTTTCCAGACTGTCCTGAGACGCGCAGTCCTCCAGCTCGTCCAGCGCCAGCGTCACTTCTCCGCCGCCCCGCTTGCAGGCGTTCCGGTAGCGCCAGCGGTCGATGGCGAGACGGCGGGTGATCTTGCCGAGAAAGGTTGCGAGAATGGAAGGACGGCGGGGCGGCATGGCGTTCCATGCCGTGAGATAGGTGTCATTCACGCTTTCCTCGGCGTCTTCGTGGTTTGTCAGGATGTTTTTGGCAATCGAAAAGCAGTAGCCACCGTATTTCTGCGCGGTTTCGGAAATGGCGGTTTCCGACCGCGCCCAATACAGCGCGATGATGTTCTGATCGTCCAATGCAAGCACCTCCTTGTGTCTGTTTGAAGCGCCCTTCACTTATCATCACGGAAAAAGAAGGAAAATCTTGCGCGCCGGGAGGAAATTTTTTGAAAAAGTGCAAGGAGCATTTCCGCTGGTTTTCATTCGCCGTTTTTGGAAGGCTGAATTACGGCGAATGTATCCACCATGGCCGCGAATCGCACGCCATGCCCCTCCGCCGCTTCCATGAAGAATCGGCGGATAATGCGGAAGCAGCCGCTCTGTTCATCGGATACATAGTCCCGCACTTCTAAAGGAGAATTCCATTCGCTGCCGCTGTACATGGAGAACGTGATTCGGTTGGTTTCCGTGTGTTCCTGAATTTCCCACCGCGTTTCCAGCTC
>CAKTKX010000268.1 GCA_934572365.1 uncultured Oscillospiraceae bacterium | reverse complement strand
ACCCGGTACCTGCCGCAAAAATCCAACGTCAAACACGCCGTGGTGGGTGGCGCCGTCGTCCCCCACAAGCCCCGCCCGGTCTACGGCCAGAATCACATGCAGGTGCAGCATGGCGATATCCTGCATGATCTGGTCATAGGCACGCTGCAAAAATGTGGAATAGATCGCCGCCACCGGTATCATTCCCTGCTTGGCAAGGCCGCCCGCCATGGAGATCGCGTGTTCCTCCGCGATGCCCACGTCAAAGAAGCGTTGGGGGTATTCCCGCATGAATTTGAGAAGCCCCGTGCCGCCCGGCATGGCAGCCGTGATCGCGCAAATTCGGTCGTCCTCCCCGGCAAGCTCCATCATGGCCTCCCCGAAGGAATCGGAATAGGATTTGACTTTCGGTGCAAGTTTTTTCCCGGTTTCCGGATCAAACGCCCCGATTCCGTGGAATTTTGCCGGGTCTTCCTCGGCAAAGCGATAGCCGCAGCCCTTTTTCGTGACCACATGCACCACCACCGGCTCGGCCAAATCCCGGGCGGTGGTAAGCAGGGAAATGAGTCCGGGCAGGTCATGGCCGTCCACAGGCCCCAGATAGGTAAAGCCCATATTTTCAAACAGGGACGCGGGCAGCAAAAACCGCTTCAGCCTGTTTTTCAGCCGCCGGGTCACCCGGTACGCCGCCCGGCCGACGGCGGTCTTCTTCATAATTTCCCGGTACCGGCGCTTGGCCTTCAGATAATGGCCGCTGGAGCGCAGACGGGACAGGTGCCGGGACACGCCGCCCACGTTCCGGCCGATGGACATTTCATTGTCGTTGAGAATAATGACCATCGGCTCGCCGCTCACCGCTGCGTCGTTCAGCCCCTCATAGGCCATGCCGCCGGTGCAGGCGCCGTCGCCGATCAGGGCGACCACATTGTAGTCCTGATGCAGAAGCGTTCTCGCCCGCGCCATACCCAAGGCAATGGAAACGGAGCTGGAAGCATGTCCCGCCACGAAGGCGTCCGTATCGCTCTCCGAAGGCTTGGGGAAACCGGACAAGCCGCCGTACTGCCGCAGATGCGGAAAATCCGCCTGGCGTCCGGTCAGCAGCTTATGCACATAAGACTGATGCCCAACATCAAAAACCAGGCGGTCTATCTCGGTATTAAAAACGGTCTCGATGGCCACGCTCAGCTCCACCACGCCCAGGTTTCCGGCCAGATGTCCGCCGGTTTTGGAGACGTTGGAGATCAGAAACTCCCGGATCTCCCCACAAAGTTGGGTTCTTTGCCGGTCATCCAGCGCAATAAGGTCGTCATGGCCTTTTGTTTTCTGTAAAATGCTCACGTTCGACACAACCTAACATATCACTTTTTCTTTTTACCGTGCAGGCCATTCAGGGCATGAAGCACTCTGCCCACCGTGTGAACGATCTGCGTGCAGGAATTGACGGCGAAGGTCTTGCCGATGGCCTTGCCGCCTACGGTCAGCCCCGCCACGAGAGCGGACATGACCAGAGAAACGCCCCGCGGCCAGCCCACGTCCACCTGGGTCAGGATCAGCGCCGCAATGGTCGCCGACGCGCTGCCGGATACGACGCCGCAGATATCGCCCACCACGTCGTTGCAGATGGAGCTGACCCGCTCCGCGTTGCGCAGGAGCCGGATGGCCTCCTGTGCGCCCGGCACCTTCCGGGCAGCCATGGAATGGAACGGCTTTTCATCCGCCGAGGCCACCGCCATGCCTATGATATCGAAAATAATGCCCACCATCACAATGGCAAGCAGAATGAGAAAGGCCACGGGGAGGCTGCTGTTGTCCATCACCTCGTCCGAGACCAGGGAAATGATGCCGGAAATCACAACCGTAATCAGGAAAACAGTGACGACCCAGCGGATCGTCTTATGCCGCTGCCGTTTGGCAGCCTCGGGATCGGTTTTCGCCACGAAACCAGTCTCCTTCTGAGAAGTAGTAAATGTAAAAACGGTGGCAGGCAGAGTAAATCTTACGGCTTAGGTCGGGTCGTTTTTCACCGGATGAAACCTGCCGTTGCCGCACAGGCCGTTTCCGTTTCATTCATCCGCCCAAGTGTTGCCATGATAATGGGTACCCGATTGCCACTTAGTCCGTACTGCAATCCCCTGCCT
>CAKTKX010000267.1 GCA_934572365.1 uncultured Oscillospiraceae bacterium | reverse complement strand
GAGGACAAGAAGATCTCCGACGTTCTCCCCGATTCCTTCTGGGACACCAACTTCTGGCTCTACTGGCAGACCATGTTCGCCTTCCAGCGCTGGTCCAGCGCATTGGAAATGAAGCGGTATCTGTGCCGGTACGTGCATCATATCGACGGTCTGCCGGATTTCAGCGCCCTGCGCTTCACCAAGTACAACCAGTACGAGAGCATGATCCTGCCCCTGGTGAAGTATCTGGAAAGCCACGGCGTGCGCATTGAGTACGGCATGGATGTCAAGAACGTCATCATCGAGACCGAAGGGGACAAGAAGGTTGCCAAGCAGATCGTCTACGTGAAGGACGGTCAGGAGCAGACCATTGACCTCATTGAAGACGATCTGGTGTTCATCACCAACGGCTGCTGCACCGACACCTCCTGCTACGGCGACCAGACCCATGCCCCCGACCTGTCCAAGGTAAAGAACGGCGCGGGCGAATCCTGGGATATGTGGAAGGCCATTGCCGCCCAGGCAAAGCACGGCGAATTCGGCAACCCGGAGAACTTCTGCTCCGATGTGGACGCCACCAACTGGATGAGCGCCACCGTGGCCACCTCCAACGAGGAGATCATTCAGCATATCATGAACGTCTGCAAGCGTGACCCCCGCTCCGGCAAGGTGACCACCGGCGGCATCGTCACCGTCAAGGACAGCACCGACAACTGGTATCTGTCCTGGACGATCAACCGTCAGCCCCAGTTCAAGTCTCAGGACAAGAACATGGTGCTGGTGTGGCTGTACTCCCTGAACACCAACAAGGAAGGCAACTACGTGAAGAAGGCCATGCGGGACTGCACCGGCGAAGAGGTTTGTCAGGAGTGGCTGTACCACATCGGCGTGCCGGAGGATCGGATTGCCGCCCTGGCACATGACGCCTGCAACACCACCACCTGCTTCATGCCCTATATCAACGCCTTCTTCCAGCCCCGGAAGGAATCCGACCGCCCGAAGGTCGTCCCCGACGGCGCCGTGAACTTTGCCTTCATCGGCCAGTTCGCCGAGACCCCCCGGGACACCATCTTCACCACCGAGTATTCCATGCGTACCGGTATGGAGTCCGTCTACACCCTGCTGAACGTTGACCGGGGCGTGCCGGAGGTATGGGGCAGCAAGTACGATGTCCGGGAGCTGCTGCGCGCCTGCTACTACGCCATCGACAAGAAGCCCATCACCGATGTGAAGCTGTCCTTCATGGAGAAGCAGCTGCTGCACACCGTGATGAAGAAGGTCAAAGGAACGGACGTGGAGCTTCTGCTGAAGGAAAGCGGCCTGATCGAGTAAAATATCCTGCAACGCAAAAAGGTGCTGCCGGTTGGCAGCACCTTTTTGCGTTATTTACAAATCGTTTATTTGACCCGCCGCCCTTTTTCTGATAGAATACTCCCCAGACACCATAAGGAGGAGATATTGATGGAAAAATTCATTCCCTACGAAAAGCTTTCCAAGAAGGAAAAGCGCAGTCGGGACTTATCCCGCCGGAACACCTGGGGGCAGCTGAACCCCGTTACCCGGAAACCCGAAAACAGCAAGGCATATTGCAGGAGCAAAGCCCGGAATTGGAAGCGTGACGCGCACGAACCAATTCCGGGCTGATTTTATTGTTCGTCAGACGTTGGTGGTATTATCCTTCACCGTCCATTTTCCAGATGTGGGGGTCGCCGCGGAACAGCAGGCATACGCCCACACCCATCAGCCACAGCACGGCAAACAGGAACGCCGCGCCGCTTCCCTTTCCGGTGCCGAACAGCCGTGTCAGAAGACTTTCCCCGCTTTGGGTCGCCATTACCGGCTCAAATACGGCATCCACCAGCAGCCCGCCCAGAAAATATCCCAGCGGGATGGTAAAAAACTGAAAGGCGTTCCGGGCAGCGAAGACCCGCCCCTGAATTTCCGCCGGGATGTTCAGGCGGTTGATGGCGTCCAGATTGGCGTTCATCCATGGGATGCTCACCCAGCCGAGAAACGCGCCGAAACACCAGACCCAGACCCTGCCGCTGAAAGCAAGGCAGAAATTCTCCGTACACATGGAAAGCATCAGGCAGCCCCAGATGGCCTTCACCCGGCTTCTGGGCGTCTTCATGAAGGAAGCGAGGATGCTCCCCAGCAGTGTGGAAA
>CAKTKX010000266.1 GCA_934572365.1 uncultured Oscillospiraceae bacterium | reverse complement strand
TTTTTCATCTCCTGAATTTTCGCCAGAGCTTCTTCCTCGGTGTCCACAGGCCAGACGCGGCCGATGAAGCGGGACTTTTTTTCCACAAATTCCGCTTCGCCAAATTGGGTGGGTATCCGATACTCGTCCAATTCTCAGCACTCCCCGATGATATATTCCCGAAGTCTCCCGTAGAGGATCCCGTCCACCACGGCCTCGATCTCAATGCCCTCCGGGGTGTAGTCCACTTTCTTGACCTGAGCGCCGTCATGCAGCGTCTCCACCATGCCGCCCATGGTGTAGGGAATACGCACCACGACATGGTGGCGGGCATGGTTCAGGGCGCTTTCAATGGCCTTGAGCAGCCCGTCCATGTTGATGCCCCGCTTGGCGGAGATGGCAACAATGTTCTTCCCCACCGGAATATCCTCGGAATACACCAGATCGGCCTTGTTGTAGCATTTCAGCACCGGTGTTTCCGGCTTGGCCAGCTGGGAGATCAGCTTATCCACCACGGCGATATGCTCCTCAAGATGCGGGTCGGAAGCGTCGATGACATGCAAAAGCAGGTCGGCAAATTCCAGTTCCTCCAACGTCGCCCGGAAAGCGTCCACCAGGTGATGGGGCAGCTTCGCAATAAATCCCACGGTGTCGGACAGAATCACATCCAGATTGTCCGAAACCGTCAAAAGCCGGGAGGTGGTGTCCAGGGTGTCAAACAGCCGGTTGTTGGCGGGAATCCCCGCGCCGGTGAGCTGGTTGAGCAGGGTGGATTTTCCCGCGTTGGTGTAGCCCACAATGGCCACCACCGGAACGGAATTTTTCATCCGCCGCTCCCGCTGGACACTACGCACCTTGCGCACCTGCTCCAACTCTTCTTCCAGGCGGTTAATGCGCTCCCGGATGTGCCGCCGGTCGGATTCCAGCTTGGTCTCGCCGGGGCCACGGGTACCGATGCCGCCGCCCTGCCGGGAAAGGCTTGCACCCATGCCGGACAGCCGGGGCAGCAGATATTTGTACTGCGCCAGCTCCACCTGGAGCCGACCTTCCTTCGTCTTCGCCCGCTGGGCAAAAATGTCCAGAATCAGAGCGCTTCTGTCCAGAACGGGAAGCCCGATGATCTCCTCCAGCGCCCGGATGTTGCCGGGAGAAAGCTCGTTGTCGAAGATGACCATGGTGGACTGGGTCGCTTCCGCCAGCATCCGCACCTCCTGGGCTTTTCCCTCGCCGATGAAGCTGTGGGAATCGGGGGTATGGCGGTTTTGCAGCACCTTGCCCGTGCAGAAGCCTCCCGCGGTCTCCAGGAGGTCTTCCAGCTCGTCCAGGGTGCTTTCGGTGGCGGTATCTTCCTCGGCAAAGCAGTCCGCGTTCAATCCCACCAGGACTGCACGCTCCTGGGTCTGTTTATCAAATCTTTCTTCCATATTACCTCCGCTTTTCTCCTAATGGGAAGTGTCTTTCGCCCTGGCGACACTCCCCCCTTACCATTTCTCCTATTATACCACACATCCGCGCCACGAACAACCACAAAAATACAAAAATCCCGCACTGCATCGCGCAGTGCGGGATTTGTGGGTCTTACTTCAGGCCAAACCGCTTGTTGAACCGATCAACACGTCCACCGGTGTCAACCAGCTTCTGCTTGCCGGTATAGAAAGGGTGGCACTTGGAGCAGATCTCAACACGAATGTCCTTCTTGGTAGAACCAGTGGTAAAGACATTGCCGCACGCGCAGCGGATGGTGGTCTGTTCGTACTTGGGATGGATACCTTCCTTCATTTCGTTCACCTCTTTCTTATCAGTTAAAGGGCATAGTAGCCCCGGGCAATCTTCAATCGCCCGGATATCATATCATAAAGTGTCGGAGAATGCAAGCACTTTTTTCGATTTTTTCAAAAAACTATAAAATTGCTCTCCGACGATCATACTATCTCTCGATAAAATGGTTAACACCATTTTATCCTGCGAATCCTTCGCATGCCGCCAGTGGCGGCGAGAAATGTATGGACTTACGTTTTTTGCGGCTACGCCGCTGGCTGCCGAAACAGCAGCCGGATAAAACGGTTTTTAACCGTTTTATTAAAAACTAGTATCAGAACGCCCAGTTGCCGCTGCGGAAAATCGGCACGACCTTGCCGTCCTCGCAGATGCCGTCGATGTTCATGCTGTCGCAGCC
>CAKTKX010000265.1 GCA_934572365.1 uncultured Oscillospiraceae bacterium | reverse complement strand
GTGGACGTCTCCGCGTTTCAGGGGGACATCGACTGGAAGAAGGTCGCCCGTTCCGGCATTGATTTTGCCATCATTCGCTTAGGGTATCGCGGCTACGGCAGCGGCAAGCTGGTGGAGGACGAGTATGCGAAGAAGAATCTCGCGGGGGCAACGGAAGCGGGGCTTCCCATCGGCGCGTACTTCTTCTCCCAGGCGCTGAGCATGGACGAAGCCGATCAGGAGATCGAGTATATGCTGAACATTCTGGGGGACTACCGGCTGGATATGCCCATCATTCTGGACTGGGAAATTCCCGCCAGCGACGCCCGGACGGCCAACATGGACGCCCGGACGCTGACGGACATCCAGCTGTACTTCTGCGAAAAAATGAAGGGGCTTGGCTATCAGCCCATGGTCTACTTCAACTGGCACCAGTCGGAAAACCTGTACTACCTGAGTGAGCTGGAGGATTTCCCCTTCTGGCTGGCGCTGTATCAGGACAGAATGCGCTACCCCTGGAAGGTGGAAATGTGGCAGTACACCTGCACGGGCAGAGTCCCCGGCATCAACGGGGACGTGGATATCAACGTTTATATGCCGTGAACCGCAATTTGTGGAGAAAAACAGGATGAAAAACAGAGCATTGGTCGTGATCGACCTTCAGAATGACATCACGAAGCATTACAGGGAAATCATCGACCGGGTCAATCAGGCGATCGACTGGGCGGTTGGCCAGAACATGTATGTTGTATACATTCAGCATAACAACCTGTTTGCGGTAACAAGGACCTTCAAGCCCGGCACCCGCGGCGCGGAGCTGGTGCCGGAGATGAAAATCGTTTCCGATACTGTCTTCACCAAGACAAAAGGCAATGCCTTGACCAGTGAAGATTTCGCCGGCTTTATACAGGAAAACGGCATCACAGAGTTTTTTATTGCAGGCGCGGATGCCACGGCCTGTATCAAATCCACCTGCTACAATATGGCAAAAAGCGGGTATACCGTTCATGTACTGTCTGACTGCATCACCAGCTACGACAAAAAGCGGCTGCCCCAGATGCTTGCGTATTATGAAAGCAAGGGATGCTCGGTCGCGGAGCTTCATGAGGTTATGGAAGCATAATACATATTTGGCAAAGGAAAACGCGGACATTTCGGCTGAAATGTCCGCGTTTATGTATATTTTCAGCAGTGTGCCGGAACCTTTGCCTGCCAGCTGAGATCCTTGGGATAGAAGAAGCGCACCTTCTCCTTCGCCACGGAGATGTTCACCACGTCGGAGGTGCGAAGCTCACCGTCTAGGTTGATGGCGGTGGGCTTGTCGCAGAGAATTTTCAGACTGTCCGTCCGGAAGTGGCGGATGAGATCGGGGTAGTCCTTATATTTGCCGTTTTTGTATTTGCCAATGATGGTGGATACCTGCAAACGGCTCACCTTTTTCACCAGAAGCACGTCCAGAAGCCCATCGGTGGGGTCGGCCTCCGGCACGGGGTTGAAGCCGCCGCCATAGAACCGCCCGTTGCACACGCAGATCATGGTCTGCTGGGCGTCAACGGTTTCGCCGCAGATCTCAACCACATAGTGTTCCGCAATGCCCCGCACCACGTTCACCACGGCGGAGGCGGCATAGGCGCGGAAGCCCTGGAGCAGGGGAAGCCGCTTGTACCGGGCGACGTCGGTGCCGATCCGGGCGTCCAGCCCCACGGAGCAGATGTTCAGGGCGTAGTCGTCGTTGCAGCGGATCATGTCGAAGGTGACTTCCCTGGCGTCCAGCAGCCGCTCCAGATCAGAAAAGGCGGCGGGTTCGCTGAAGAGCCGGACGAAATCGTTCCCGCTGCCCCCGGAATAGGCGGTGATGGCCAGATTGGAAAATCCCGCCGCGCCGGACGCAACCTCGTTCAACGTGCCGTCGCCGCCGCAGGCGTAGACGCGGTACTCCTCCCCGGATTCTCCCGCTTCCCGGGTGATGCGGCGGCATTCCCCCGGAGCCTTGGATACCTCGACGCGGTAGTCAAGCCCCCGGGCATTGCAGCTTTCCACGATGGCGGCGGTGTACTGCTTCGTGTGATCCCAGCTGCCTGCCGCCGGGTTGATGATGAACAGGTGTTTCATTTTTTGTCATCCCTTTTCTGGTATTTCCGGGAATTATCGGTGTACATATAGTAGTCGCATTTGATCATGCCGTTGTAGAGCTTGCGCTT
>CAKTKX010000264.1 GCA_934572365.1 uncultured Oscillospiraceae bacterium | reverse complement strand
GCCAACTTATGAAATGGGAATATACTCGTAAACTTTGATGCTGGGGTTGCCGTCTGCATCCTTTTCCCGACCCATAAGATAGGCGAGAGATTCCAGCTTGGAAATGTCCAGAATTCCGTCCACGGTGGTGTAGGTGACGACACAGATGCGTTCTTCTTCCCAGCGCTTGTAATTCTCTTCGGTGGGGGCGACCGAAATCGCAGTGCCATCCTGCATGCAAATCTTTGCAAGGGGAGGGGAAAGGAGTTCCAGCTGCTTCCAACCGTCCCAGTCGTGATCCGACTGATAGACCGCACGGATGGTTTTCTGACCGACTTCCGCTTCCAATAGGGTCAGGCCGCTGTCGCCGATCTCCATGTTGGGGGTGAGGGTGACGGAGTTTTTCGTGCTGTCCGCGCCGGTCAGCGTCCAGTGCAGATCCCAGCTGCCGGATACCAGCGGCTCCTCCATGATGCCGCCCTTTTCAGCCCCAACGCCAATGCCGTTAAAGTGAATGGAAAATTCCTTGCCCCAATAGCGTTCACCGCTATCCCGGAAGCGGATATTCATCTGATACTCCAGACTTCCGTCGTCGGCCACCCATTGGTAAATGGCGGACTGATATTTGTCGTTCCCGAATTCGACGGGCTGGCCGTTGGAGGCGTAGACCCATTCCCCGGCTTCATTGCGGGTGGTGCCGTCATAGAACCAGCCGGTCATGGAACTGTGGAATTCCGTGGAGCCGTCGATTGTCACATCGTCACGGTCCCAGAAAAGTTCGGGATTCCGACCCTCCGGCAGGGTAAAGCCCTCGACCCGGAAGAACAGATCGGCGCCGTAACTATCCACAATGGACTGCACCGCCGTAATGGTGATGCCCTGATCGGTGGCGCTGAGCACCTCGCCGGGGGCTACCTCCTCCTGCTTGTCCTCCAGCATCACGGACAGGCCGCTTTTCTCGGCCTGCTCCTTGACCTGCTGGGGCGGGTTGTAGGCCGTCTGGGCGCTTCTCGACCAGCGGGTGAACACCGCCGCGCCGGTGAGGGCGCCCACCACCAGTGTGGCCGCCAGAGCCAGCAGCAGGAGCTTTTTCCCGCTACGGCGAGGGCGCGGCGCTTCGGCGGACATGAGAAGCGCCACCATGCGCTCCTTATCGTCTCCGGAAAAGTGAATGGCGTCCATGGAACGCCGCAGTTCCGATTTTACATTATGGGTCATACGACTTGGCTCCTTTCCTCTGTCAGCAGCGCGCGCAGCTTCCGCCGCCCGCGGGACAGGTACTGGGTGATGTTGGCTTCCGATTTGCCCATCACCTGGGCGATCTCCTTTGCGGAGTATTCTTCATAATAAAACAGGTACAGGGATATCCGGTACTGCTCCGGCAGCCGCTTCAGCGCGTCTAAAACTTCCGTGTCCGGCACCGGCGGCGCGGCTACCGCCGCGGCCTCGTCCAGCGCCACGGTGCGCCGGAAATGGGCGCTTTTCAGGTAGTCCTTGCAGGCGTTGATGGTGGTTCGGATGATCCATGCTTTTTCGTGGTCAATGCTGTCAAATGTACAATCGTTGGTGAGATATTTCAGAAAGACAGTCTGGCAGATATCCTCTGCGTCGCAGGTCTGTTTCAGGTAGCTGTAGCTGATACGCAGAATCGTGTCCGCGTAAAGGTCTACCAGCCGTCTGGCGTGAAATTCATCCATCAATGTGTCACCGTCCTTTTGTGTGCTTTCGCTTATTGAGGCCTCTGACCATAATACGATCCGGCGGCGGGAATCCTGACAGCATTATAGCACAAAAATGCGGAATGCCTCAAGACCGGCATTCCGCATTCCCGTTATGGATGTTGATACTTCCGTTTTGTGGCCATCCCGCCGCGGATGTGGCGCTCCCGTTTGTTTTCGTCCAGAATTTCCCGAACCTGGAGGTATAGTGCATAGTTGTACTGCTTCAGCCGCTGGGTCAGGTCCTTATGCACCGTGGATTTGGAAATGCCGAGGTGCCGGGCGGCGGCCCGGACGGTGGCACCGGTTTCGATCACGTACACAGCCGCTTCACAGGCTCGCTTCTCAATGGTGTCTGTCATATGCTACCCCTCCGATGCTGTGTGCTACGCATCATCCATATGCGCCCAAAAGAACAAATATGCCGCTCCGGCAAAGCTTTCGCCGGACATTTACTGGACATTTATAAATTTTTGCGGTATACT
>CAKTKX010000263.1 GCA_934572365.1 uncultured Oscillospiraceae bacterium | reverse complement strand
TCCGACCTGCTGCCCCATCTGGCGGCGGATCAGATGCAGAAGCCCGCGGGGAAGATCATCGAGGGCGAGCAGCTGAACGTGATCCTCGGCTCCGAGCCTTTGGCAGGCGACGGCGCTGACCTCGTAAAGCTGCACATCATGAAGCTGCTGAACGAAAAGTACGGCCTTGTGGAAAGCGACTTCCTCTCCGCCGAGCTGACGGTGGTTCCCGCGGGACGCTGCCGGGAGGCGGGTCTTGACCGCAGCCTGCTCAGCTCCTACGGCCACGACGACCGGGTCTGTGCCTACGCCGAGCTGGAAGCTCTGTTCTCTCTGGATATGCCCGAGAAGACCGCCGTGTGCATTCTGGCCGATAAGGAAGAGATCGGCTCCGTGGGCATTTCCGGTATGCAGAGCCACTACTTTGAGCATTTCATGGAAGGCCTGTGCGACGCCCAGGGTGTCAAGCTGTCCGACTGCTTCGCCAATTCCTTCTGCCTGTCCGCTGACGTTTCCAACGCCTTCGACCCCAACTGGCCGGAGACCTGCGACAAGCGGAACAACAGTCAGCTGAACTACGGCGTTGCCATCTGCAAGTACACCGGCTCCCGGGGCAAGGGCGGCGCGTCCGACGCTTCCGCCGAGGCCATGGGTCATGTCCGCTCCACCCTGGACAAGGCGGGCGTCATCTGGCAGATCGCGACTTTGGGCAAGGTAGACCAGGGCGGTGGCGGCACCGTGGCGGCCTACATGGCCAACCGGAACATCGTCACCGTGGACGCAGGCGTGCCGGTACTCAGCATGCACGCGCCCCTGGAGCTGGTTTCCAAGCTGGACTGCTACGAAACCATGCTGGCCTGCAAGGCGATTTATCTGGCATAAAACTAAGAAGCTCCCTCGAAAGAGGGAGCTTCCTTTACGTATTGGGTTACAGTTCCGGGCCGGTGTAGACGTTCCGGGGTTCCTCCATGGGGGGAAGCTCCTGAAGCTTCTTGCTGCCCCGCACCGCCTGGATAAGCTCCACGATCGCCCAGATGTGCAACAGGAAATCCACCAGCTTGCCAACGGGGCTTTCGTACAGCGCAAAGGTAATGACCACCAGCGCCACGGTATCGACGATGAACAGCACCAGCGCCACCGTCAGCCAACCGGCGCGCTTCTTGCTCAGCAGCCAGCACAGCAGATACACCGCCACAATGACCAGCGCGATGACCAGACCCGTGTAGGTGAGCGTTCCCTTGACATTCCAGGCACCGTCTACAAAGCCGTTCTCCATGCCCATCCCCACGAATACCAGATAGTATGGTACGGAAGCGGAGAACAGGAAATACGTGTTCGTGTCCAGAATCGTCATGATCAGATTGACCACCGTGAGAATGACGATCAGCAACAGACTGTAACGTCCGTTGGCCACCTGCCGCAGCAGGTACTCCCGGGAATTCTTATCCACCGGGGTGTTGTTTTTTGCCATAAACTACCATCTCCTTATGTTTGCGTGAACTGCCGTTTCATGATACCAGATATCCGTGGCAAATGCAACCTTGACTTTTCCGCCGCCAATGTGTATAATGGGGGAAATTTCATAGGACAGTTCGTGACCATCCTGTCGGTAAACAAAACTAGGGATTTCCGATGGGCGCAAAGCGCTCATTTTTTGTTGGGTGCGGTCTCGGACTGCGCCCAATTTCTTTTTTTGGAGGAACACCATGTCGAAAAACACCAAATTTCTGACCCACGCCGCCGTCATTGCGGCGCTGTACGCCGTACTGACCCACCTGCAAAACGTTCTGCTCCCCGGCTCCACCACCTGGGCGATCCAGATGCGCCTGTCCGAGGCGCTGTGCGTGCTTTCCTTTTTCACCCCGGCGGCGATCCCCGGCCTGACGGTGGGATGCCTGGTTTTCAACATCACCTACGCCGCCGCACTGCCCCTGGATTTTCTTGTGGGCAGCCTTGCGACGCTGCTGTCCGCCGTATGCATGTGGCTGACCCGGCGTGTCACGGTGAAGGGGTATCCACTGCTCGGAATGGCGATGCCCGCGCTGTTCAACGCATTGCTGGTAGGCTGGGAGCTGACGGTGTACATCGGCGGCGGCTTCTTCCTCAACGCGCTGTATGTCGCGCTGGGAGAACTGGCGGTGCTTCTGACCTTCGGCACGGCGCTATACTACGCCGTCAAAAAGCGGCACCTGGACACAAAGGTGTTCGGCGCGT
>CAKTKX010000262.1 GCA_934572365.1 uncultured Oscillospiraceae bacterium | reverse complement strand
TCGTCGATCATATCGTCGGCGTTCTGGGTCGCGGAATCCATGGCAGCCCGGCGGGCAGCCTGCTCGGAGGCGCGGCTTTCACACAGCGCACCGTAGATGACGCCGCCCAGATATTCGGGGATGATCGCGGCGAAAACCTCTTCGCTGTCGCCCTCGTACAGGATATCGCCCCGGTTGACAGCCTCCTTCTTTTCCGGCTTTTCCAGAGGCAGCAGCTGCATGGCCGCAGGCGTCTGGGCGAGAACGGAGACAAAATTGGTATAGGCGACGACAATCCGGTCAAATTCTCCTGCCAGGAAAGCCTTGCTCAGCTGCTTGGAAATGGAGAAGCAGTCGCCGATGGTAAGCTCGGCCGCTTCAGCGTAGCGCTCCGTAAAGAGCGGAACCTGCTTGCTTTTGAAGTAGTCCAGAGCCTTCTTGCCGATGGGCAGAACCTCGGCGTCCTTTCCTGCGATTTCCGACTGCACCAGCTTGAGAATGTTGCTGTTATAGCCGCCGGCAAGACCGCGGTCACCGGCAATGACGATATACATGACCTTCTTCACAGGACGCTCCTGCAAATAGGGGGAGGAGAAATCCCGGTTGGAGGACGCGATGTCCGCGATGGTGGAGTAAAGAATTTCAAAATAGGGGCGGGAGGAAAGCACCTGCGCCTGCGCCCGGCGGAGCTTGGAGGCAGCGACCATTTCCATGGCCTTTGTGATCTGCCTGGTAGACTCCATGCTTCGGATGCGGTTTTTGATTTCCTTGGTGGAAACGCCAGCCATGGCTTATCCCTCCTTATGCCTGGAATTCAGCCACCAGCTCGTCCAGGGCAGCTTTCAGGGCGTTCTCCGTCTCGGTCTCCAGCTTGCCGGTGGAGCGAATGGCCTCGAGAACGTCGGCGTGGTGATTGTTCATATGCTCTTCCAGCCGCTTCTCAAATTCGGGAATCTGAGCAACGGAAACGGAAGCGAGATACCCATGGACGACCGCGTAGATGATGCACACCTGCTGCGCCACTTCCTTGGGAGAACCGTTCTTCTGTTTCAGCACGGCCACGATCCGTTCGCCCAGAGCCAGACGGGACTTGGTATCCGCGTCCAGGTCGGAGCCGAACTGGGCGAAGCTTTGCAGCTCACGGTACTGGGAGTACAGCAGCTTCAGAGAACCGGCCACCTTCTTCATGGCCTTGATCTGGGCGTCGCCGCCCACACGGGAGACGGAAATACCGGGGTTCACGGCGGGCATGATGCCGGAGTTGAACAGCTCGGTCTCCAGGAAGATCTGGCCGTCGGTGATGGAAATGACGTTGGTGGGAATGTAGGCGGACACGTCGCCGGCCTGGGTCTCGATGATGGGCAGAGCCGTCAGGCTGCCGCCGCCAAGCTCCGGGGACAGCTGGGCTGCCCGCTCCAGAAGACGGGAGTGGAGGTAGAAGACGTCGCCGGGGTAAGCTTCCCGTCCGGGGGGACGGCGGATCAGCAGGGAAATGGCACGGTAGGCCACCGCGTGCTTACTCAAGTCGTCGTAAATGACCAGCACGTCCTTGCCCTGATACATGAAGTATTCGCCCATGGTGCAGCCGGCGTAGGGGGCGATATACTGCATGGGTGCCAGCTCGGACGCAGTGGCGGAGACCACGATGGTATAGTCCATAGCGCCGCCGGCGGCAAGACTGTCCACGACCTGCGCCACGGTGGAACGCTTCTGGCCGATGGCAACGTAAATGCAGATGCAGTCCTTGCCCTTCTGGTTCAGAATGGTGTCGGTGGCGATGGTGGTTTTGCCGGTCTGGCGGTCGCCGATGATCAGCTCACGCTGGCCGCGGCCGATGGGAATCATGGAGTCGATGGCCTTGATACCGGTCTGCAGGGGGCGGGAGACGTGCTGCCGCTCGATGATACCGGGGGCGGGCATTTCGATGGCGCGGTAAGCCTCCGCCTCGATGCTGCCCTTGCCGTCGATGGGTTCGCCAAGGGCGTTGACAACGCGGCCGATGAGCTTTTCGCCCACGGGGACGGACACGACCTTGCCGGTGCGCTTGACGGTATCGCCTTCCTTGATGCCCTGGTCGGAGCCGAGGATGACGATAGAGACGGTGTCCTCTTCCAGGTTCTGGGCCATGCCGTAGGAGCCGTCAGGGAATTCCACCAGCTCACCGGCCATGCACTTTTCAAGACCCGAGGCCTTGGCAATGCCGTCGCCTACCAGAATGACGAC
>CAKTKX010000261.1 GCA_934572365.1 uncultured Oscillospiraceae bacterium | reverse complement strand
GTATTTTCTGTCAGGTACACGCCCCGACAGAAAATGATCAGAATCTCTTTGCCGCCTGCGGGCGGCAAACTCTGCGAGGCTTTTTTGACACGCTGGAATGGGGCAGCCCCTACGGCTGCCCCATTTTGAAATCTATGCTCCCTTTTCAGGGGAGCCGCCGGTTGCCGGCTTTCCTCAGTTCCGGCCTTTCAAAGAAAAAGACCCTGAAGAAAACCGATAACCCTTTTTTTCTGTCAGAATTGAAACAAACACGTAGAAAACGGTCTGTGTGCCGAAAGTAAGGCAGTTTCGCCCCGCACCCAAAACCCCTTTCAAGCTTCGGGTCATTGCGAACCGGTCCTCTTAAGTGGTGCGGCAATCTCCCGGATGAAAGGCACAGCGGAACGATAAGCCTTGCCCCCCCGCATTTATGAGGGGGAACCGGTTTGGGATGATACCGTATCGGGCAATTCGCAATGGACTCCGGTTCCGGTTTCTTTTTGCGGGGCGGGGGCTGACCGGTGCGGTTTATTCTCCGCCGGAAATGCAGGTTTCCGTTGCTTCCGGGCGGGGAAAATGGGGGCAAAAGCGGGCTTTGTGGGCTGTTCACAATCCTGCCCCTGAAAATTTTGCAATGTTTTACAGGGAAAAATGCATTTTTCGACACAGAGACCGTTTTCTACACTTGATTTGTTTTGCAATTTAGGGTAAAATAGTATAATTATTACGGGCTGCGGATCTTGCCCCGGTTTGGGCTTTCCGCAGCCGGCGAAAGGGAGTATACCATGGGAAAATACATCGTCAAGCGACTGGCCTACATGGTCGTTGTCGCACTGATCCTCTCCCTTCTGATGTTCCTTGTCTACACCATGATCCCCTATGACCGCGCGGTGGTGGAAGTGGATGCTTACAAGGCCAGTCTGAAGAACAACCCCAACGCAGGCGAGCTCTACGAAAAGAAGCTGGCAGAGAAGCGCCGTGAATTGGGCACGGATCAGAATGTGATTATTCGTTATCTTGGCTGGGTGGGCGTTGTTCCCATCAACGGCAAGTATCAGGGCATCCTGCAGGGAGACTTCGGCTGGAGCTATAAGTATTCCCGTCCTGCGTATGACGTTCTGAAAGCGCCGATGAAGAACACCATCTTTATCAATATATTTGCCACCATTCTTGGCCTTGGCATAACCATTCCCCTTGGTATCTTCTGCGCTGTCCATCGGGGCAGCAAGCGGGACACGGCGGTGCAGGTGGGTACGATTGTCGGTTACTCGATACCTGTATTCATCACGTCCATCGTGTTTATCTGGCTGTTCGCCATTATTCTCGGCTGGTTCCCGGTGTCGGGCATGAAAACGCCCGGTTCCGATTACACCGGCGTGAAGAAATTTCTGGACGAGCTGTATTACATGGCTCTGCCGCTGATCGTCATGACCTTCACGTCTCTGGGCGGCATGACCCGTTATGTCCGCGCGTCCATGAGTGAGGCGCTGAGCCTCGACTGCATCCGTACCGCGAGAGCCAAGGGCCTGAAGGAAAAGACCGTCATTTATTCCCACGCTTTCCGGAACGCTCTGATCCCCATTATTACGCTGGTCATCGGCTGGTTCATCGGCATTTTCTCCGGCTCCGTGGTCGTGGAAAATATCTTCGGCCTGAACGGCGTGGGCAAGCTTTACATTGCCTCCCTGAACGACAAGGACTTTGAGGTCGTGCTGCTGCTGCAGATGTTCTACGTTATCATTTCCCTGTTGGGCAATCTGGTAATTGATATTGCCTACGGCATCGCTGACCCCCGTGTCCGGGTCAACAAGTAAAGGAGGAAGGAACAATGAGCAAACAGAATACTTCCTCCAAGGGCTTTGCCCCATGGCGCTGGCTGAAGCGGATGTTTTTTGGCGCTTCCAAGGAGTACACCCTTGCGGACGAGCGCTATGACAGCCCCGGAAAGCTGGCGGTCAAGCGTTTCTTCCGGAATCCGCTGGCGGTCATTGCGCTGGTGATCCTCGTCGGCATGTTCCTGTTCGTGTTTATCGGACCCATCTTTGCGCCTGTTGACCTGACGGAGACCGGCAGTGAGATGCTCCACGTGAACGTCAGACCCACCATGAGCCTGATGAAGCTGCCCGACGATATGAAGGACGGCGCGGTGGACATTTCCTCCCGCGGAACCTTCACCATCGGTGTCAGCACCGACGGCAACATGCATACTTGGGGCTACTACACCCACACCAAGGACCCCAAG
>CAKTKX010000260.1 GCA_934572365.1 uncultured Oscillospiraceae bacterium | reverse complement strand
TTCTCGCCGCCCTTGCAGATGACGCTGTAGCGGATGTTTCCGGCGCGTTCCCAGTTGACGCCGATGGTGTTGTAGATTTTCAGAAGAATGTCCGCAAGAAAGGGCATCCCTCGGAACATGCTCACGCCGTAAGGATGCGCGGGTTCCGGATTCATCGTGGTGAACAGCAAAAGCTGCTGATAGGGGAGCGGCCGCAGTAGACCGTGCTCGTCGGTACCCCACAGCACCGTTTCCAGGGGATTTTCCCCCTCCTGGGCTTCCAGCGCCGTCACATCTCCCCAGCATACCGCCCGCAGTTTTCCCCCGGCGACCACCAGCTCGCCCACCGCCCGGCCATAGGTCAGCAGGCTGTCCAGATACCCGCTCAAAAAGCTTTCGATCCCCATCTGCCCCCGGCCGCAGGGCATCATCTGCAAAAAGCCGTTGAGGCTGCTCTGCGCCTCGCGATCCCGGCACCTGACCTCAAACCCGCCGCACAGCCGTACCATTTTCCCCACCGCGGCGTCCAGCACCGGAATGGCTTCCCGCATTTCCCGGTAAATCCGTTCCTCCCCGGCGCCCAGGGGCGTAAACCCCTTCATCACCCCAAAGGGGTGGGTGTTCCCGGTGCGAAGCTGGCACACCGCCGCAACGCCTCCGGTTTCCTTCTGCTTCCGTTTCAAAAAATCGCTCCCTTCAAGCAAATATTACCCTGACGAGACCCGTCAGCGTCTTCTCTCCACCGCCCACGCGGAAACCCCCTCCTGCCGCTCGCCCAGAACCGTGGCGGCAAAATACCGCATGTCGTCCATAGCGTGGTCATGCTCCTTGCGCACCTTGTCTTTTCCCCCGCCGGATAGATCCCAGACGTACTCGTCCATCTCCCGCAGGCAGTCCGCGCACCCCTCGCAGATCACGATCTTCCCGGCCTTCAGCAGATCGGAGGTCAGCCGAATGCCGCTGAGAACGTCGTTTTCCGCCTTGCGCACCCGCCAACCCTTCCGCCGCAGAACCTCAATGAAGCTGGCCGCCGACGGGTCAACGATCACCGCCGAAATTCGCCGCCCCCCGGCAAGCCCCTCCAGCGCCTGGGCGTATTCCTCGTCGGTCATCTGCCGCCGCGCCTCCCGGGAGTTAAAGTAAAACTCCTTCACCCGGTACCAGACCCCGCCCCGCAGCCCCCACAGCCCCATGGACGTGGGATTCACCGTCCCGTAGTCGCAGGAGACATACCACTTTTCGCAGCCCTCCGGCGCTTTCCCCACCATTTCCGGAGAGAAAAAGTCGTAAACCCGCCCCTCCGCCTGCGCCCACTGCCCGAGAATAAACCGCCGGTAGAACACCCCCGTGTACAGCTTCTGATACCGCTGCCGGATTTCAGGCGTCAGGGAGGGGTTGTCCTCCATGGTGAAGTGGAGCCGCAGACAGTTCCGCTTCTCCGCCTCCAGGATCCACGTCCGGTAAAACCAATGCCCCGGCCCGGCGGGGTTGCAGTTGAACCACAGACGACTCCCGGCGACAGAGCATCGGGCGCAGGCCTGTTCCACGAAGCTGCGGGGCATCAGCGCCACCTCGTCCAGCAGCACCCCGGCAAAGGTGATACCCTGAATCAGGCTCGCGGAACTTTCGTCCCGCCCGCCGAAGATGTAGAACTGGTTTTCCCGCCCCCGGAATTTCACCGTCAGCAGATTATCCGTCCGCTTTTCCTTCCACTGCGCCCCCAGCCCTTCCAGCTTCGGCAAAATCTCGGACAGCACATTTCTCCGCAAGGAAGCGATCGTCTTGCCGCAGACGCCGAACTTCTGGCCGCTAAAGCAGCTCATGGCCCACAGGAAGAAGCTCAGCCCCATAGCCAGGGTCTTCCCGGAGCGAACCGCCCCGTCGCACACAATGGCCTCCTTGCCCCGGTGGGGACTCCCCGGTACCCACCAGGTCAGCACCATCCTTTGCTTTGGTGAAAAGGCCGTCATTCTTCCCCGCCGCCCTGCAAAGCCTTCAGGAAATCGTCCATTTCCGTCTGCTCCCCGTCCGCCACGGTCGCCAGCTGTTCCAGCGCTTGTAGCCGGTCAATGAGCTTGATCTCCACCGTTCCCTTGTCGTTGCGCTTGACCTCACTGAGCAAGCTCAGGTCCAGCTTGTCCAGCCTCGGCTCATCCTCCAACGCCAGCCGCACGCAGTCGTTGGCTTTCCCGAACGCCAGTTCCGCCAGCCGCCGCGTCACATCCTCCCTCCGGATTTTCCCCGTCTG
>CAKTKX010000259.1 GCA_934572365.1 uncultured Oscillospiraceae bacterium | reverse complement strand
CGCATGACCTACAAGGTCAGCGCCATCGGCACCATCGCCGGCTGCATGGTCAAGGACGGCAAGGTCACCCGGGATTCCCAGGTGCGCGTTCTGCGGGACAACATCGTCATCCACGAGGGCGAGATCGGCTCTTTGCAGCGCTTCAAGGACGCGGTCAAGGAAGTCACCGCCGGTTACGAGTGCGGCATGAGCGTCGTGAAGTACAACGACATCAAGGAAGGCGACATTTTCGAGTGCTTTGTCATGCAGGAAGTGAAACGCTGATACTTTCGCCGCGCCGTGTGGCGCGGCGAAAACCGTTATCTGCGGGAGAAAATCCCCGCAGTGCCACGAAAGGAGTACCCAATGTCATCCAACCGAATCAATCGGATCAATGAGGAGATTCAAAAGGAGCTGTCCGCTCTGCTTCGCACGGTGAAGGATCCCCGAATCCAGGACACGATGATCTCCATTACCCGGGTGGAAACCACCCCGGATCTGCGCTATACCAAGGTCTATGTCAGCTTTTTGCAGGAGGAGCGGGTGAAGGACGCCATGGCGGGGTTAAAATCCGCTGCCGGATACCTGCGCCGTCAGCTGGGACACAATTTGCAGCTGCGCTACAGCCCGGAGATCGTCTGGTCTGAGGACGATTCCATCACCTACGGTGCGAGAATGCTGAAGCTGATCAACTCACTAGAGGTAAAACACGATGAAAATTCTGACGAGAGCTGAGACGGCTCGGTTTTTACAGGAACACGACCATTTTGCCATCCTGTCCCACCGCCGCCCGGACGGGGATACCGTCGGCACCTCCGCCGCACTGTGCTTAGGAATGCGGCAGCTGGGCAAAACCGCTCATGTGCTGGAAAACAAAGAAGTGACGCCCCGGTTTGCCTGGCTCCATGAGGGGCTGACCAAGCCCCGGGTGGAGGCGGGCGACACCGTCGTCTCGGTGGACGTGGCGTCCCCCGAGATGCTGCCTGCGGACTTCCGGCCGCTGCTGGGGAAGATCGCCCTGCGCATTGACCATCACAGCTCCGCGACCTCCTTTACGGAGCAGGAGCTGGTGGACGGGGACAGCGCCTCCTGCGCCGAGGTGGTGTGGGACGTGCTGGAGCTGATGGGCGTCAAGGCCGACCGGGCGTTGGCGGAGGCGGTGTACGTGGGCGTTTCCACGGATACCGGCTGCTTCCGCTTCTCCAACACCACGGCGCATACCTTTTCCGTGGCGGCGCTTTGCACCCGGGCTGGTGCCCGCATTTACGAGCTGAATCAGGAGCTGTTTGAGACGAACACCCTGGAACGGCTGAAAATGCAGGCGTGGATCGTGGAGCATCTGGAGCTGCTGCGGGGCGGCGAAATGGCCATCTGCGCCATCCCCCGTGCCGTGGAGGAGGAGATCGGCGTCAACGAGGACGATATGGACAACATCTCCAATTTCCCCCGCACGGTGGCGGGCGTCCGCATGGCGGCGACCCTCCGGGAGACGGAGGATGGGGAGACGAAGCTGTCCGTCCGGGCGGTTCCCGGCTGCGACGCTACGGTGGTTGCCGTCCGCTTTGGCGGGGGCGGCCATAAGGGCGCGGCAGGCGCGTCCATGAAGCTGCCTCTCCATGAGGCCGTCAAGGCCGTGGAAGCGGTCATGCTGGAAGTGAAATGAACGGAATTGTGATTATCGACAAGCCCGCCGGGTGGACGAGTCAGGACGTGACGGCGCGGCTGCGGCGGGTGTTCGGCACCCGGCGCATCGGCCACGGCGGTACGCTGGACCCCATGGCCACCGGGGTGCTGCCCGTGTTTGTGGGGCGCGCCACCCGGGGCGTGGAGTTTTTTGAACACGCCGAAAAAACCTACGAAACGGAGCTGCTTCTGGGCGTTGCCACCGACACTGAGGACACCACCGGCACGGTGCTTACCCGCCGGGAGGTCAGCGTGACGCCCGAACAGCTGGACGGGGTGCTGGAACGCTTCCGGGGGGAGATCATGCAGATTCCGCCCATGTATTCCGCCCTGAAGGTCAACGGCCAGAAGCTGTGCGACCTTGCCCGGAAGGGCAGGCAGGTGGAGCGTCAGCCCCGCCCCGTCACCATCCACGAGCTGACGCTGCTGTCCCGGGAGGGGGATACCCTCCGTCTGCGGGTGCGCTGCTCCAAAGGGACGTATATCCGCACCCTGTGCGCGGACATCGGCGAAGCCCTGGGCTGCGGCGGATGTATGCAGGCGCTGCGCCGGACGCAGGCCGGGGAATA
>CAKTKX010000258.1 GCA_934572365.1 uncultured Oscillospiraceae bacterium | reverse complement strand
GCCCAAGGTGGTGTTCCAGATTGTCCACGGCATTGCGGAGGTGGCGGAACGCTACGACGCGTTTGCCCAGGTGCTGGCGCAGCGGGGCTTCGTCGTAGTTGCCGACGACCACATGGGTCACGGCGAGTCCGTGGGCGAAGGGGACACCAAGGGCTACTTCACCGGCGGCTGGTTCAGCGCCGTGGCGGACAGCTATCATCTGCTGGAACTGACCAAGGCGGAGTTCCCGAACCTTCCCTACGTCCTGTTCGGTCATTCCATGGGCTCCTTCATGGCGAGAACCATTCTGTGCAAGTACCCGGACAGCGGCATTGACGCTGCCATCATCTGCGGTACCGGCTGGCAGCCTGCCTTTGCGCTGCCCGCCGTCATCAAGGTGGTGGAGAGCGTGTGCAAAAAGGTGGGAGAGACCAACCCGGACGAAAACCTCCATAAGATGGTGTTCGGCGGCTACAACCGAAAGGTGGAGCATCCCCGCACGGAATTCGACTGGCTGACCCGGGATGCGAAAATTGTGGATGCCTATATTGGCCATCCCATGTGCGGCTTCACCGAAACGACGGGGCTGCTGCGGGATCTGATGACGGGCATCCGCTACATCGAGAAGCCGGAGAGCCTTGCTGCCATGCGTAAGGAGCTGCCCGTATTCTTCATTGCGGGCGGGGACGACCCCGTGGGCAACTACGGCAAGGGCGTCCGTCAGTCGGCCGACGCTTTCCGCAAGGCGGGAATGACGGACGTCTCCGTCCACATTTACCCGCTGTGCAGGCACGAGATTCTCAACGAGATCAACCGGGAAGAGGTCTACGGGGATATTCTCCAGTGGCTGTTCTCCCACATGAAAAAAAGTTCGTCCATTTGCGAATAAGTCCGATTTATTGGACAGATAGTCTGTTATACTATGGCCAGAAACCAAAAGGAAAGGTTGATGGCTATGTTTCAGATGCGTTATGTAGGCGGACACGTTCAGGTGTATGACAGAAGCGGCAAGTTCCTGTTCTCGGCGGATACCGAGCGGGAGGCCAGAGAAGAGATGGAGGATTACGCGGAATCTGCGGCTTGATATTTGCTACGACGGCACCCGCTACCGGGGCTGGCAGCGCTTGCCCGGAAGGGACGACACCATCCAGGGTAAGCTGGAATCGACCCTTTCCCGGATTCTGGACGAGCCAGTCGAGGTCAGCGGCAGCGGCCGCACCGATGCCGGGGTACACGCGCTGGGGCAGGTGGCAAATTTCCACTGCGAAAGCGCCATGCCGGCGGGCGAGATTTTGTCCAAACTGCGGCAGTATCTTCCCGAGGATATCGGCATATATTCCTGTGTGGACGTGCCGCCCCGGTTCCATGCCCGCCTGAATGCCCGCGCTAAGACCTACCGTTACCGTATCTGGAATTCCCGGGAGCCGTGTGTGTTTCAGCGGCGGTACGTGGCGGTTATGCCGGAAAGCCTTGACTTAAACGCCATGCGCCATGGGGCGGCACTTCTGACGGGGGAGCATGACTTTTCCGCGTTCTGCGGCAACGCCAAAATGAAAAAGTCCACCGTTCGCCGGATCGATTCCATCGATATCCGGCGGCAGGGGGAGGAAATCCAAATCTCGTTCACCGGAAACGGCTTCCTTTACAACATGGTGCGAATTCTGGTCGGCACGCTGGTGGAGGTCGGCAGGGCAGAGCGGGAGGCGGAGAGCATTCCGGCGTTGTTTGGCGGCAAGCGGGAGGACGCGGGCTTCCTGGTTCCGGCTCAGGGGCTGTGTCTGATGGAGGTAGAGTATTGAACATTCAGATTTTCGGCAAAAGCAAGTGCTTTGACACCAAAAAAGCGGAGCGCTACTTCAAGGAGCGGCGCATCCCCTTTCAGTCCATAGACCTGAAAGCATACGGCATGTCCGGCAGGGAATTTGACAGCGTTCTCCGGGCGGTGGGCGGCATTGACAACCTCATCGACTGGGACGGCAAGTCTCCGGACATTACCCTCATGAAGTACATGGACGACGTTCGGGCGAAAGAAGACAAGGTCTTCGACAACCCCGCCCTGATGAAAACGCCCGTGGTGCGCAACGGCAAGCAGGCCACGGTAGGCTACTGCCCGGAAATCTGGGCGGCGTGGGAATAGCGTAATCGATCACAAAAGCGGTTCTCCGAAAAAGGAGAACCGCTTTTTTTATCATTTTTCCGATTTTTCTCTTGCAGTTTCAACAAAAAAGTGGTATGCTAGGAGGACAAAATGAC
>CAKTKX010000257.1 GCA_934572365.1 uncultured Oscillospiraceae bacterium | reverse complement strand
AATGGGCGGCGTTCATAAGACAGTTAACAGTCACAGTAGTTTGCTCTGCTTTGGCTGTTCTTGCATTCTTTTCTGTTATGTGATAACATGGAACCGAACAGACCTATAAATCGGAATTTGTTTCGTTAAATGCGGAAGGGAATTATTATGGATAGAATTGAAAAGGTAAGAGAAATAGTAGACGAAATCATATTGAAAATGTCAAAGGATGAAGCACGTAGACATGCATATTTACACTTATATGGTGTTTCACAGGCATGTGCATTGTTAGCATTAAAGCGAAAAGAAAATGTTGAATTAGCTGTTATTGCTGGTATGTTACATGATATTTATACTTATGCAAACTTGGACTCAAAAGATCATGCTCATAAAGGGTCAGAACAGGCACGAGGCATTTTGGATTCACTACACATTTTTAGTGAAGATGAGAAAGATTTGATTTGTAATGCAATATATAATCATAGCAGTAAATCTGTGATACATGGCTGGTTAGACGAGATTTTGAAAGATGCTGACGTGATGCAGCATGTTTTGTATAATCCTTTATGGAGCATAAAGCAGCAGGAACAAGAGCGTTTTAGTTTATTGAAAACGGAGTTTTATTTAGAGAACTGAATTCCAGTTTGTCGAACAGATACAAGGGCGCACTTCTATACGGGGTATTCCCGTATGTGCGCTCTGCGAGACGGAACATTCCGGACACATGAATGTCCGGGGTGTTTTGCGTCACAACGTTCCGAACAAGGGGCTCCTTGCGCCGCAAAAGCGGCTATCCTCTTATGGCAAAAGGCGTGACCACTTTCGTCACGCCTTTTGCCTATTTTACTGTCTTACGAACACCGCCCCAAGCCCGGGGCGTTTGTTTTTATGCCTTTGCGATCATTTCATTTTCCATCTGCCAGGCACGGTAGAGGATTTCCGCAGCTGCTTCCCGGGTCAGGGGGACGTCGGCTTCCAGTCTGAAGCCGTTTTGAGCAGCGGCTGTCAGAGCGTCCTGCGCCCAGGCGGAGATTTCCGATTCCTCTGCCGAGGTTTCCGCCGCCTCCTCCGGGGTGTCCGTCGTCAGCGCCAGGGCGTTTTTCAGCATGACGCTCACTTCCGCGCCGGTAATCGTATCCTCCGCGCCGAAGGTCTGCTGATCGGGCAGCCCCGCCGTCAGACCGGAACGCACAGCGGCGGCAAGATAGGGCTGGAGCCACTGAGGGACCTCGTCGGTGAACCCCGCGCCGGTCAGCTCCTCGTCCACGGGGATGTTCAGTGTCCTGACCAGCATGGTGACGAACTCGCCCCGGCTTACCGGCCTGTCCGGGCCGAAGCAGGGATTCCCCGCCACGTTTTCCCCGGAGAAGATCCCGGTGTTCTTCATCCACTCCGCGGAGAACCGGCAATCCCTGCCCACCGTGTCGGTGTACTGGGTCGCGTCGGCGGGCTTGAGGATGGTGATGGTGACGGTGGCTTCCCGGGAGGTCTTCCCGGAGGCGTCGGACGCGGTGAAGGTGAAGGAATCGATGCCCACCTTGTTCTTTTTGGGCGTGTAGGTGAAGCTTCCGTCCGGCCGGAGGGTCACGGTGCCTCGCCTGGGCTGGCGGACAACGGTGCAGATCATGTCCTCCCCCTCCGGGTCGGCGACCTTCAATTTGCCGTCAGCGGCGAGATTCTTGTAGGTTTCCAGGGCGGAGTCCTCCGCCACGGGGGGCTTGTTTTCCTTGCCCCGGATGCCGATGGTCATGGCGGCGGACGCCTCCACGCCATTCGGGTAGATGGGCAGATACCCCACCTCGGCGGTTTCGTCCTGTTCGGTCAGCCGGGGAGAAAAGGTCATCTGCGCCGCCTGCTCGGCGGTGAGAACGTCCCCGGGGACGAGAACGCGGCTGCCCAGCATCACGCTGCCCACTTTTTTACCGGGCAGGCTGGTGATGCAGATACCCACAATGGGGGTCTCCCCGGAAAAATCCTCCGCCGAGAAGCAGTAGACGCCGTCGCAGTCCACCTCAGCAGCGACCGCCGCGCAGGACAGCCCCGCAATGCAGCACACCGCCAGCAGCAGAGCCAACAATCGATTTCGGAACATGGCAATACCTCCAAAAAATGATTTCCGGTGGTATTGTTTGCCAATGTTGGAAAAATTATTCCTACAAATTTTTTCGTGGGGTGTACCCCCGCGTACCCTCTCCGTCCTCGCTGCGCTCGGCCACCTCTCCCAAAAGGAGAGGCAAGAGAGATGCGCGCCATTTTT
>CAKTKX010000256.1 GCA_934572365.1 uncultured Oscillospiraceae bacterium | reverse complement strand
TCGTTTTCACGACGGTAAATGTTGGCGCGGGGGTTGTCCCAGGAGCGGAACACGGCCTTGATGGCGCCCATCAGCTGCTCCTTGGGGTCGGTGGGGAAATCCACGCCCAGCTTGCTCTTATACTCGGCCTTGAACTGGGAAGCCAGCTCCTTCAGGTCGTTCGCGTCCAGCTCCACGTCCTGGGTCACGCCCTTGTGCTCCTTCATCCGGTCGATGAGGGCTTCAAAATACTTCTTGCCCACTTCCATGACCACGTCGGAGTACATCTGGATGAACCGGCGGTAGCAGTCCCACGCCCAGCGGGGATTGCCGGACTTGGCAGCCATGACGTTCACCACGTCCTCGTTTAAGCCCAGGTTCAGGATGGTATCCATCATGCCGGGCATGGAGGCCCGGGCGCCGGAACGGACGGAAACCAGCAGCGGATTCTCGTGGTCGCCGAACTTCTTGCCGGTGATCTCCTCCAACTTGTCCACGTAGGACATGATCTCGGCCTTGATCTCGTCGTTGATCTGGCGGCCGTCTTCATAATATTTGGTACAGGCTTCCGTGGAAATAGTAAACCCCTGGGGGACCGGCAGTCCAATGTTGGTCATTTCGGCCAAATTAGCGCCTTTTCCGCCCAGGAGTTCCCGCATTCCACCGTTTCCTTCGGTGAATAGGTATACATACTTGTGAGACATACTTCCATTACCCCTTTCAGTTCTTTGCGTGTGCCATTTTCAATTTTAATGTTGCATTTTTGAATCCTATTTTGTGTCGCTCACACAGTATAACACGCTCTTTCGCAAAATGCAAACCTTTTTGCAAATTTTATGCAGAATTCCAAAAAAGGTCGTGTCGGAATATGCAGTTTGACACCTTTCCTGCAACGTATGGAGGTTTCGTGCCGCATCCGCCAAAAAAGGACACGCTTTCGCGTGTCCTTTGGACGTTTTTGAGTGGTCAAGCGCCGGGGGTGTAGGTGTATTGCAGCACCTCGCCGCTGCTGTCGTTGCAGACGATCACGGCCGTACCCAGGCGGGTCAGATTCTCGTTCTTGGCCGCCGGGGTCTTTTTCAGGCTCCAAAGCTCTGTCTGGTCAAAATCCTCCGCAGCGGAGCCGTCGGCGGGGGTGATGGCGTAGTAGGCCACGGTGTAGGTCACTTCCTTACTCAGGAAGGGCTTTTTCGCGTACTCGACCACGGCCACGGAGGGCTTGTTCCCCCGGGTGCGCTCAGAAATAATGCTGTACATCTCCTGGTTCTTCTCTACCACCTGCTCGGCGGAGTAATTCTTCGTCAGGGAGTTGTTCTCATAGTAGTAGCCCAGGTATCCAGCCACGCAGCCACAGCCCAGGACGAACAGCACCGCCAGGGTGGCGATCTGCTTCTTGTTGAATTTCAGGGCTTCCTTGGAGCGACCCACACTGTAGGTCAGGCCGAGACGGTTGGTGATGGGCAGCATCACGCCCAGAAACAGCGTCAGCAGCACGGACTCGATGGGGAACATAAAAATGTTCTTGACCATGCCGGGGACGACCATGGCGAGGGTATACTGCTTGCCGTCCATGTAAAGGGCATAGTACCACATCATAATGGGAGTCTGGAGCAGCACATTGATGACCAGGCTGACGGTAAACCGGCTGAGCAGAACCCGGGTGGTGGTGACCTTTGCCCGGTACAGGAACAGGGCAAACACCAGGGAACCGCCGACCTCCGTCAGGATAAAGGGCAGGAAATAGATGCCTTCCGGCCGGATGATGTAGCCCAGCACGTCCGTGATGCAGGCAGCCAGCATGGCCATCACGGGGCCAAAGACCATGGCGCCCAGGGCATTGATGAAGAATGCGGTATTGATCTTCAGGAAGGGCGTAATGGGAATGGCCAGCTGCTTCATAACCAGACGCAGGGCGATCATGAGCGCCGCGAACACCAGCATGTGGGTGTCCTTCAGCTCAGCGGCGGCGTCACGCCAGTAGGCTTTGGAAAACGGATGGGCATACAGGGTATTGCTCTTTTGTGTTTTGGACATAAAAAGTCCTCCTTTTCATGTAGCGACGGTGTTCGCTCCCGCATTGACCCTACGGAATCGTGTGCGTAAAAAACTCCCCTCGCGGCTTTTCGCCGAAAGGGGAGGCAGATTACAGACACGGATAACCCGTGGGGAAGGGCAACGCTAAAAGCCGCGACCATTCGCCCGACCGAGTATCGTTGCTACATAAAGGAGGTTATCCCATATGCAACAGCGGGTGCGGTGACCCCATCGTGGAACATTCCTTCGTCC
>CAKTKX010000255.1 GCA_934572365.1 uncultured Oscillospiraceae bacterium | reverse complement strand
CTGTTCCGCTGCCCCAGCATCCGGGTTCCCACGAAGACGAACAGCAGGGAAAGAGACACGCCGGTGACGATATCCGGGTTCGTCATGGGAATGTTGGTCAGCGTCATGGCGGCCTTGCGCAGCCTGGGGTTCAGGTTGTAAATGCCCAGGGACGCCACCGTGCCGAAGACCGTGGCAATCAGGCTGGCGAGAATCGAGACGAGCAGAGAATTCCCCAGCAGCTTTAGAAGCGTTCTGTCCTGGAACAGACGGGCGTACTGCTGCAAGGTAAAGCCTTCAAACTGGGTGACGTCCTTGCCTGTATTGAACGACGCCACGATGAGCACCGCCATGGGAACGTACAGGAAAATGAAAATCAGAACGGTGAGAATGCGGTTGGCTCTTTTCATACGATGACACCGCCTTCCTCATTGTCGCCACCGAAACGGTTCATGATGCCGGTGCAGATGAATACAAGGATCATCAGTACCAGACTCAGCGCCGCCCCCAGATTGGGGTTGTTGCCCTGCTTGAACTGGCGCTCGATCACGTCGCCGATGAGCACCGTGTCCGTACCGCCCAGCTTCTGGGAGATATAGAAGGTGGACACCGCCGGGACAAACACCATGGTCATGCCGGAGAGAATGCCGGGAACGCTCAGCGGCAGCACCACCCGGGAAAACACCTGGGTGCTGTTGCAGCCCAAGTCCTCCGCCGCCTCAATGAGCCGGGAGTCGATCTTGACGATGACGCCGTACAGAGGCAAAATCATATAGGGCAGATAGTTATACACCATGCCCAGAATGACCGCGCCGGGGGTGCGGATGAGCCGCAGCCGGCCGATGCCGATGGCGTCGAGAAGATTGTTGATGATGCCGGTGTCCTGCAACAGCCCGACCCATGCCAGGGTGCGCAGCAGAAAGCTCATGCACATGGGCAGCATCACCAGCATATACAGGAACTTCTGGGCGGTCTGGCTCCGGTGGGCGATGTAGTAGGCTGTGGGATAGCCCAGCAGCAGGCAGATGAAGGCCGACGCCACCGCGTAGAAGATGGACTGCCACAGAACCCCCCAGTACAGGTTCAGACCCCGGAGGTTCACCAGGCTGAATTCCCCCGTAGACGGGTCGGTAAGGGCATAGTAGCACACCACCCCAAGAGGAATCAGCGTGAACACCACCATCCACACAAGATATGGCGTGCTGAGCAGGATAGACTTATTCTTCTTCATCTTCGGCATCCTCCGTCAGCTCGTCATACTCGGCGGAGTAGGAGCTGTAGTCGCCAAAGAGACCTGAATATTCGCTCTTGTGCATGATGTGAATGTCTTCCGGATTCAGGCGGATGCCGATGGTCTCGCCCACGCCGTGGTAGTCCGTGGTCTGGATGAGCCATTTGAAGCCCTTGAACTCCACGATGATGTCGTAGTTAAGGCCCTTGAAGGTAATGCCCGTGACGGTGCCGACAAGATGCCCCTGGGCGGGCTGCACGATGTCAATGTCCTCCGGACGGATGACCACGTCCACCGGCTCGTTGGGGGCGAAGCCCTTGTCCACGCACTCAAAGACCCGGCCGAAGAACCGGACTCTGAAGTCTTCCAGCATGACACCGTCCAAAATGTTGCTTTCGCCGATAAAGTCTGCCACGAAGGCGTTCTTCGGCTCGTTATAGATATCCTCCGGTCTGCCGATCTGCTGGATCCGGCCTTTGTCCATGACCACCACGGTGTCGGACATGGAAAGGGCTTCCTCCTGATCGTGGGTGACATAGATGAACGTGATGCCGGTGGTCTGCTGGATGCGTTTCAGCTCGATCTGCATGTCCTTGCGCAATCGCAGATCCAGGGCTGCCAGGGGTTCGTCCAGCAGCAGCACCTTCGGCTGATTGACCAATGCCCGGGCGATGGCAACACGCTGCTGCTGGCCGCCGGACAGACTGTCCACGCTGCGGTTTTCGTAGCCCTTCAGGCTGACGATCTCCAGCATTTCATTGACCCTGCGGTCAACCTCGGCCTTGGGCAGCTTCGCTACCTTCAGGCCGAAGGCGATGTTGTCGTACACATCCAGGTGCGGAAAAAGGGCATAACGCTGGAACACGGTGTTGATCTGCCGTTTGTAGGGCGGAACGTCGTTGATGACCTTCCCGTCAAACGTCACCGTGCCGGAAGTAGGCGTCAGAAAGCCGCCGATGATCCGAAGCGTTGTGGTCTTGCCGCAGCCGGAGGGGCCGAGCAGTGTGAGGAATTCGTGATCGTTGAAATAAAGATTGATGCCGTCGAGAATACGCTCCCCGTCGAACTCCATGGT
>CAKTKX010000254.1 GCA_934572365.1 uncultured Oscillospiraceae bacterium | reverse complement strand
CTGTGCGCGGACATCGGCGAAGCCCTGGGCTGCGGCGGATGTATGCAGGCGCTGCGCCGGACGCAGGCCGGGGAATATACCATCGCCGAGGCCGTCCCCTTACAGCAGCTGCTGGAAGCGGCGGAGCCGGAAACCTATCTGCGGGACGTAGACACCATGTTCCGGGGCTATCCCGCGGTGAAGCTCACCGTCAATCAGGAAAAGCGGTGCCGGAACGGCAACGCCTTTTCCGTCAGTCTTCCCGGCGGAACCTACCGCGCTTACAGCCAGACGGGAGAATTTCTCATGCTGGCGAAGGTGGAAGACGGCGTTATGTCAGCCATAAAGAGCTTTTTTGACGTACAATAAAAGAACGGAACGGAAAGCCCCGGCCTTTGCCGCAAGCTTCCGTTCCCGTCAGGTGAACCAATGAACAAGACGATTTATGCCCTGGGCTTTTTCGACGGGGTACACGTAGGCCACGCCGCGCTGCTTGACCGGTGCAAAACATTGGCACGGGAGAATGACTGCCGCGCCGGGGTCGTGACCTTTGCCGCCCATCCGGATACGCTGGTGCTGGGAAGCACCCCGCCCCTCATCAATACGCCCTACGACCGGGAGAAGCTCCTTCGGGAGCGCTTTTCCATGGAGCGGGTGGTGACCCTGCCCTTTGACGAGGAAATGCACACCATGCCATGGCGGGCGTTTCTCCACATGCTGATAGAGGACTACGCCGCCGCCGGGTTTGTCTGCGGCGAGGACTTCCGCTTCGGCTACCGGGGCGAGGGAAACGCGGACGCGCTGGAAGCATTCTGCCGGGAGCAGGGACTTGTCAGCGCCGTGGTGAAAGACCGGATGATCGACGGCATCCGGGTGTCCAGCACCTACATCCGCCGTCAGATCGAGACGGGGGACATGGAGACCGCCGTGAAATTTCTGGGACACCCCCATATTCTCAGCGGCTCCGTGGTTCATGGACATCAGCTGGGGCGGCGGCTGGGCATTCCCACCGCGAATCTGCGTCTGCCGGAGGGGCTGGCAGAGCCGAAATTCGGCGTCTACGCCTGCCGCGCCCTGGTGGAGGGCAAGCGGTACTGCGCCGTGACCAACATTGGCGTCCGACCCACGGTGGAGGGGCGCAGCGTCACGGTGGAGCCGTGGATTCTGGACTACGACGGCGACCTGTACGGCCGGGAAATCACGCTGGAATTCTACCGTTTTCTCCGCCCGGAGCGGAAATTTCCCTCTCTGGATGACCTGAAAGCGGAAATTCACCGCAACGCCGGGGAAACGAGAGCCTACTTTGGGGAATAACCCCTTGTTTTATCCGAGGAAATGCAGTATAATAAAGCATCATTCAGAATTGGGAGGACGACGCCATGCCGCTGCACGACGATGAAATGAATATGCGCCGTGAAAAGCGGGAAGCCCAGCGCAGAAAGCAGCAGGCCGAGGCTAAGCGGCTTCGTATCACGCTGATTCTGGCGGCGGTGGTGCTGGTGCTGTGTACGGCGGGGATTGTGTTCCTCACCAGCCGTTCCGACAGTTCCCAGACGACAGTGGCGGCGGAGACCCGTCCCACCCAGAAGCCCACGCAGGCCACGGAACCGGCCACCCGCGCTCAGAAAAGCACCAAAACCACCATCCACATCAAGGCGGCGGGTGACCTGAACGTGACCAACACTGTAATCAACGCAGGTGTAGCCGTGGGCGGTTACAATTACACCCGCGCCTTCATGGACGTGGCGTCCACCCTGTCCGACGCGGATTTGACCGTGCTGAACCTGGAGGGCAACATCTGCGGCGAACCCTATGGCAGCGACACCACCTCCGCTCCCCGGGAGCTGCTGGAGGGTCTGCGCAACGCGGGCGTCGATCTGATTCAGATGGCCAATTCCTGCACCATCAACAACGGCCTGATCGGCCTGACCTCCACCCTGCAAAGCATCCGGGCGGCGGGATTGGAGCCGGTGGGTGCGTTCGCTTCGGAGTCCGAGTTCCAGCAGTCCAAGGGCTACACCATTACGGAAGCTCAGGGCGTCAAGGTTGCATTTGTGGCCTTTACCAAAGGTCTGGGCGGCCGGGGACTTCCCGCCGGAAACGACAATCTGGTGAACATCCTCTATGAGGACTACGCCAGCACCTACGACAAGATCGACCGTACCCGCATCACCAGCGTTCTGAAGGCTGTGGAAGCGGAAAAGCCGGACATCACCATCGCCCTGCTCCACTGGGGCAGCGAATACAACGACGACATCAGCGACACCCAGAAGAGCATTGTCAACCTGATGAAAAAGCAGGGTGTGGACGTTATTCTGGGCACCCACCCCCACACGGTGCA
>CAKTKX010000253.1 GCA_934572365.1 uncultured Oscillospiraceae bacterium | reverse complement strand
CTGTATATCACCGGCGTTGACCGCGCCAGCGACGCCGCCGCCAAGGGCATCGAGGAGGGCGACATCCTCATCAGCATCAACGGAACCAACGTGACAACTGTGGACGCCCTGAACGGCGCGGTCTACAAGCTGGACATCGGCGATACGGTGGAGGCCGTGGTTTACCGCAGCGGCAAGCAGTACCGGGTCTCCCTCACCGTCACGGAGGATAAAGGATAAAGACATCTCGCCGGCACTCCCTTCAGGAGGCCGGCAGAATCATTTGGAGGAAACAGTATGGAACCAATTTTTCAGCAGGACTTTCAGGTGCAGGACATGTGCGTCGATCGCTACGGCCGCCTGAAGCCGTCCACCCTTTTGTATTTCGCCCAGGAAATCGCGGGGCGGCACTGCGACGAGCTTGCGGACACCCTGGAAAGCCACCGGCTGTTCTGGGCGGTCACCCGGCACCGGGTGCAGATCAACCGTCTCCCCGAGCTTGGAGAGACCCTCCACATCGAGACCTGGCCGCTGCCTACTACCCGGGTTGCCTATCCCCGCTCGATGGTAATTTACGATCAGGCGGGCAACGAATGCTCCCGCTCCATCAGCCTGTGGGTCTTGATGGATCGGGATAGCCGGAACATGATCCTCCCCGGAAAAAGCGGCATTGTGGTTTCCGGCACCCTCCGGGGAACGGAGCTGGCGCTGCCCGGCGGTCTGGTTCCCAAGGTCATGGATAACAGCCGCCGTCGGGATGTGTGCTTTACCGACCTCGACCGCAACGGACATATGAACAACACCCGCTATATGGACTGGATTGATGACCTTCTCCCCAGCGATTTCCACCGGGAGCATCCCGTGAAGGAGTTCACCGTCTGCTACCACAGCGAAGCGCGGGAAGGGCAGAGCCTTGACCTCCACTGGGACTTTGTGGAAACCAACTGCCTCCGGGTAGATGCCTACCGCAGGAACGACACAAAGGACGAACTGGTGTTCTCCTCCAAGGTTCTGTTCGACTGACCCCCTCAGAAAAGCCCAAATTCAGTGTTATGTAAATTAGAGATATCTCCACAGTTTTATGCAAAGCTGTGGAGATATTTTGATACGTCCCCGTTTCTCCCTTATTTTTCAACTGTTTTCCCGGCCAAACCTGTGGAGAAAGCTGTGGAGAATGTGGATAACTTGTTTTGTGTTAACATTACAACTTGTTACAAAATATATTATGTTAACTACATTTCCGACAAAAAAGTCACCCTTAGACAGAAAAACAGCGGCACCCGATTCTTCACTGCCTATAGGCAGCCGCCGTTTTTTCGATTCCCTGCACTGCTGTAAGCGGCGCAGAGGATTTTCCATATTATGGCATCTCCGGATTTTCCGCCAAGGAGACGGTATAGGGCTGTGCCGTTGCGCCCTCTGGCAGCAGCTTGGCCATGACCACCAGTCGTTGGTTGCCGGTTTTTGCCGTGTCGTACTTCCGACAGCAGGTGGAAAGGGTCAGGACGGTGTCGCCCTCCGAGAAGGTCACGCCGTCGAAGTTCAGCCAGTTCTTTCGCGCAACCGTCCGGAAGAATTCCGTCAGCTCACTTCCCGTGGGGTTGGGGTCGATGTAGTCGAACTCAATGTCTGTGATGAATAGCGCGGTGATCTGGAAAACCAGGTCTTCCCCCTCCACGGAGAGGTAGATGTAGGGATGCTCTTTCACGTAGTCCGCGTCCATGTACCGGTAAAGCTTGGTGAACTTGGGGCCGTTAGGGTCGCAGTTGCTGGTGGAGTGGCCGAAAATCGTGGTATTGGTGTCCAGCTTGTCCCGGCCGCCGAAATGATTTTCGCAGTGGGCGTAGTAGCAGCCCCAGGTGCTGTACTCGCCGTCCTCCCCCAGCCACAGGTAGTGGCCGTTGTCCTCCGCCTGCATCACGGGGTCGTCCACCTCCGCGCCGGGAATGTACAGCCACGCCATGGTGTCGGCGTTTTTCTTTTTGGCCGCGGCCAGCTCCGATTGCCTGTCCACGGTGGGGATGACCTCCCCTACGGGAACCGTTGGCGGCTGGGTCTCTGCTTCGGTGGAGGTGGGCTGGGCGTCCTCGGCGGCCGGGGCGGTGGTGGGAGGAACGGTGGGTTCCTCCCCATGGCAGCCCCTGACCGCTATCAGCAGGGCGGCGATTACCGCGACCGCCAGGACAAGACAGCAAATTTTGATGACGTTTTTCTTCATAAGCTTGTCTCCTCGTGCGCTTTGCGGGCGCACGAAATGGGATGGGCGTTACGCCACATAGTATTCGCCGGTGACTTCGTCCACCATCACGCCGGTCTGGGGATTGCCGTTGGCCTTCATGAAGGTGACCTCGATGGTGTG
>CAKTKX010000252.1 GCA_934572365.1 uncultured Oscillospiraceae bacterium | reverse complement strand
TAGCTTGCCGAATACAGCATAGCCAGTCCCACCGTCAGCAGCAGAAGCACCAGCAGCAAAAAGGGGTAATCAACGCTTTCCCCCGTCCGGGAAAGTCCCGGGCGGCGTTTCTCTTTGGCATGGAGGTCACGCTCCGACGCCATAAGATACTCCTTTCAGGATTGGATATCAACCAACAAGACCAGAAATACCAAACCATGCCAGTATGCACATGGCCGCCGTCACACCGGCGAATACCAGCACGATTTTTTCTTCCTTCCAGCCGCACATTTCAAAATGGTGGTGGATGGGCGCCATCTTGAACAGGCGCTTGCCGTGGGTCGCCTTGAAATAGGAGACCTGCAAAATATCGGACATGGCTTCACAGACATATACGAAGCCGATCAGAATCAGAATCAGTGGCATTTCCAGGGCAAAGGCCATGGCGCACACCACGCCGCCTAAGAACAGCGAGCCGGTGTCTCCCATGAAGACCTTGGCAGGGTGCCAGTTATAAAAGAGGTACGCGGCCAGACCGCCCGTCAGAGCCGCGGGCAGCAGCGCCAGATCGTACTTGCCCATGGCAGCGGCCGCGGCGGTAAAGAACACCATCACAGGCAGGGTGACGCTGGCGCACAGGCCGTCCACGCCGTCGGTGAGGTTCACCGCGTTGTCCGTCCCCACCATGACGAACATGGCGAAGAAAATATAGACGATGGGGTGTAGTTTGAAACTCACATTCACGAAGGGAATGTACAGATGGGTGTCCATAAAGCCGGAGCGGTACATAGCGTACAGGAACAGCGCCGACACCGCCATTTGCAGCATGGCCTTTTGCAGCGTCGTGAGGCCCAGATTCCGGTGAAATTTGACCTTGGTAAAATCGTCCAGAAACCCGATCAGGCCGAAGCACAGGGCAAGCGCCAGCACGTAAAACGGGGAATCATCGCTCATGGCGGGGAAATTGCCCACCAGGCAGAGAATTGTCCCGAAAATAAACATCAGTCCGCCCATCATGGGGGTGCCAGCCTTGCCGTTGTGCCAGGTGGGGCCGATCTCCCGGATGGACTGTCCGGCCTTCAGCGCCCGCAGCACCGGCAGCAGCAAATACCCAATGCCGCCGGTCAGGATGCAGCCTGCTACCGCCGTAATCAAGATTCTCGTCATGACTTCTTCCTCCGTTACTTCTCTTCACTTAAGAATTCATCCAGAACCTGCTCCAGATGGATGCCGTGGCTGGCTTTGAACAGCAGCACGTCGCCGGGCTTTGCCGTGCGCTTCAATGCCGCAACCAGCTCCTCCCGGTTCGTAAAGGCTCTTCCCCGGGTCTCCGGCATACCGCCGGTAATCGTTCCGCTGATGATCCGCCCGGAATTGGGGCCGTAGGCAAAGACAAAATCTGCCTTTTCCGCGGCAATTCTGCCCACCCGGTAATGCTCCGCCTGGGTGCAGTCACCCAGCTCCAGCATATCCCCCAGCACGGCGATCCGCCGCCCCTGCTTCTTTCCAAGGACGGCCAGCGCCGCCGCCATGGACTCGGGGCCTGCGTTGTAGCAGTCCTTGATGATGGTCATGCCCCCGGACTGGATGATCTCCTGACGGCCGGAAATATTCCGAAACTGGGAAAGCCCCGCCTGAATCTTTTCAGGCAGCACCCCCAGCTTCAAGCCGACCGTCACCGCCGCCAGGGCGTCGTTGACGTAATGCTCGCCTTCCAGCAGCATCCCCACCGGGAAAGACAGCCGCCCGGCCTCCACCCGGAAGCGCAGATAGTCGCCGTCCTGGTTCACGTCAAACGCCCGGACGGCACAGCCTTCGGAGGAACCGAAGTATGTAACCCGCTGCTGGGGTTCCTTATCCAGATTGCGCAGAAGGAAATCGTCGCCGTTGAGCAGAAGCATCCCATGAGGGGTCATGCCCTCCACGATCTCCATTTTCGCCTGCCGGATTCCCTCCTGGGTACCCAGGAACTCAATGTGGGCGGTGCCGATGTTGATGATCACAGCCACGTCCGGTCTTGCGATCTGGGACAGGTAGGAAATTTCGCCGAAATGGTTCATGCCCATTTCCAGCACCGCGACCTCGGTATTTTCCGGCATGGCAAGCACCGCCATGGGCATTCCGATGTCGTTATTGTGATTGGCCGGAGTCTTGCTGGTGACGAAGGCCTGTTCCAGCACGGCTGCGATCATTTCCTTGGTGGTGCTTTTGCCCACGGAGCCGGTGACCGCCACCACCTTAGCGCCGATGCGTTTCAGTTCCTCCCGGGCAATTCTCCCCAGAGCGATGCGGGGGTCGTCCACATAGATTGCGGGGTAGTCCCCCACCCTGCGGCTGCACAGAGCCGCAGCAGCCCCCCTGTCCATGGCCTTTTGGATGAAGTCGTGGCCGTCCC
>CAKTKX010000251.1 GCA_934572365.1 uncultured Oscillospiraceae bacterium | reverse complement strand
GCCGTGGACGGCGGAGGTTTCAAACAGGTCGCCGATGCCGAGACTGTAGAATTCGTACACATCGGGATTCACGGGGCCGACGGAGTCGCACTTGTTCACGGCGAGGGCAATGGGCTTGCCGGACTTGCGCAGCATGGTGGCCACGTCCTGATCGGCGGCGGTGACGCCGGAATGCACGTCTACCACCATGATGATGGCGTCGGCCAGCTCAATGCCGATCTCCGCCTGACGGCGCATGAATTTGAGCATCTCGCTGTCCGTACCCGGCTCGATGCCGCCGGTGTCCACCAGAGAGAAGGTGCGCCCGCACCATTCGCAGCTGCCGTAAATTCTGTCCCGGGTGACGCCGGGGGTGTCTTCTACGATGGAGGTGCGCTGCCCTGTGAGTTTATTGAAAAGCATGGATTTGCCCACATTGGGCCGCCCGACAATGGCGACCAGAGGTTTTGCCATGGTAACACTTCCTTTCCATATGACGGATTATCCAGTTTATTATGACACATCTTTCCTGCAAAAGCAATGCAAAAAAGTGGATTCATACAAATTTAACAGAGCGATTTTGGTGAATATTGCTTTTGGAACACGCAAAATAGCATGGAAAAAGAGGAAGGCGCGACGCACCTTCCTCTGCTTTCCGCTTGTTGGCTTACTCAGCCTCGACAGCCACGACCTGACGGCCATTGTAGGTACCGCAAGCCTTGCAGGCTCTGTGGGGCATGACGGGCTCGCCGCACTTGGGGCAAACCGCTACGCTGGGAGCGGACAGCTTCCAGTTGGAGCCACGGCGCTTATCGCGGCGGGCCTTGGACACTTTACACTTAGGAACAGCCATGGTGACACCTCCTTGGTCAAACTGCTTTTTACAGCATTCATTTTGGACTTACTTCTCAAGAAGCTGCTTCAAAGCAGCAAATCGGGGATCCAGCTCCTTCTGGCAATTGCAGGGGCCGTCGTTCAGGTTTTTGCCGCAACGCTGGCAAATGCCCTTGCAGTCCTCCCTGCACAGCAGCTTGGAATCCAGACTCAGGACGAAAACCGTCCGCACAATGTCGTCCAGATCGGCGCTGTCTCCCTCCAGAGGGAATACCCACTCGTCTTCGTTCTCTTCGTCGGCCAATTCCGTCACCAGAACCACATCGATGGGGAAGCGGACTTCCCGGTCAAAGTCTCTGGCGCAGCGGTCGCAGGTGCCGTGGATGCAGGTGGAAATTGCACCGGTCATCACGAGAACGCCCGCGGTGTTCCGCACCGTGCCTTCCGCCGCAACCGGCTCGGACACGGGGTAGCTGACACCGTAACAAAGATCACTCAGGTCAACGCTTGTGGAAAAGGAAACCGACGCGCCCGGACAATCAATGATTTTAGAAAGCCCCAGCAGCATACTTTTCCCCCTTCTCACAGTCGTGCCTAGATATTATATAGGCTTTTGCGCCATTTGTCAAATGGTTTTTTCATAAAATCCGGGTATTTGTCCCATGAAAAACGCGGCATATCCGCATGGGGGAGAGCAACCGCCCAAAGTCCGGTTCTAAACCCTCCACCGGGGACATACCATGCACTAACCAAGCGCAGGAGCCTTTCTCCTGCCGAGAAGGAGGCTGGCTATGGATCAAATTTATGCGGACATTGCTGCCAGAACCGGCGGCAATATTTATGTGGGCGTGGTCGGGCCGGTGCGTACCGGAAAATCGACCATCATCAAACGGATCATGGAGGAGCTGGTGATTCCCGGCATCTCCGACCCCTATCGCAAGGAACGCGCCAGAGATGAGCTGCCCCAGAGCGGCTCCGGGAAGACCATCATGACCTCGGAGCCGAAGTTCGTCCCCGAGGAGGCGGTGGAGATTTCCCCGGACGGGGTCACGAAGCTGCGGGTGCGGCTGATCGACTCCGTGGGCTACATGGTGGACGGCGCGGTGGGCGCGGAGGAAGACGGCGTGCCGCGAATGGTGACCACCCCCTGGTACGACCATGAAATTCCCATGACGGAAGCGGCGGAGCTGGGGACGAAAAAGGTCATGGAGGGACATTGCTCCATCGGCATTGTGGTGACCACCGACGGCACCATTACGGAAATTCCCCGGGAGGATTACGTACAGGCGGAAAAGCGCGCCATTACCGACATGCAGAAAACGGGAAAGCCCTTCCTGGTGATTGTCAACTCCCGCAACCCGGCGGGGGAGGCGGCGGGGGAAGTGAAGGCGTATCTGCAAAGTACCTTCGCTCTGGAACCCATTGTGGCGGACTGTCAGGCGCTGGATGCCGAAGGTATCGGGAAGCTCATGAAGGCGCTGCTGTACACCTTCCCCATGAGCGAGCTGCGGGTACATCTCCCCCGGTGGATGGACGCGCTGGAGCCGGAGCATCCCGTGAAGGCGGCGCTGTATCAGGCGCTTCT
>CAKTKX010000250.1 GCA_934572365.1 uncultured Oscillospiraceae bacterium | reverse complement strand
GGCCGCAGGATTGCGGCCAGCGGCCACTGCCGCTAAAAAACGAAGTCAATACATTTCTTACCGCCGCCCAGGCGGTCCGCCGTGAAACGGCAGAATAAAATGATGAAATCATTTTATTAAGAAATAGTATTACACGGCGTACTGGCTGGTGTAGAGGTCGTAATAAAACCCCTTCTTCGCCAGCAGCTGAGCGTGAGTCCCCTGCTCCACGATATGGCCGTGATCCAGCACCAGAATGAGATCAGCGTCCACGATGGTGCTTAGGCGGTGGGCAATGACGAAGCAGGTTCTCCCCTTCATCAGCTTATCCATGGCCTTCTGCACCAGAATTTCCGTCCGGGTATCCACGTTGGAGGTGGCCTCGTCCAGAATCAGCAGCGGGCGGCCGGCCAGCAGCGCCCGGGCGATGGTCAGAAGCTGCTTCTGCCCGCCGGAAAGATTGGTGGTATCCTCGCTGATCAGGGTGTCGTAGCCGCCCGGCATGGTACGGATAAAGTGGTCGCAGTAGGCCTCCCGGCACGCCTGTTCGATCTCCTCCCGGGTGGCGTCCGGCTTACCGTAGGCCACGTTCTGGGCAATGGTACCCCGGAACAGCCAGGTGTCCTGAAGCACCATGCCGAAATTCCGGCGTACCTCGTCCCGGGAAAGCGTCCGGATATCCTGTCCGTCCAGCAGAATTTTGCCGCCGTCCACATCGTAAAACCGCATCAGCAGGTTGACAATGGTGGTTTTTCCCGCGCCGGTGGGGCCGACGATGGCCACACGCTGGCCGGGATGGACACTGAGGTTCAGATTCTCGATCAGCGGCTCGCCCTTGCTGTAGGAAAATGCGGCGTGGTCGAAAACGACCTCCCCCTGACAGGGCTGTGGAAGGACGCCCTCCGGCTGCTCCTCTTCTTCCATATCCAGCAGCCGAAACACCCGCTTGGCGCAGGCCTTGACGTGGCTCAGGTTGGCAAATCCCATGGCGATCTGCTCCAAAGGTGAGGAAAACTGCCTGGCGAACAGCACAATGGTCACCACGGTTCCCACACCCACGCCCCGGCGGACGATCAGCCATCCGCCGATGAGATTGATGCAGATATAGGCCATGGCATTGGCAAATTTGATCAGCGGCTGCACAATGGAGCCGGTAAAATTGGCCTTGGCGGTGGCCTTGCGCAGCTGCTCGTTCACGACGGCGTGGTTCTGCGCCGTATATTCCTCCAGATTGTAGGCCTTGGCGGTGGCAAAATTGGTGAAGCTTTCCTCCACGATCTCCGTCAGCTCTCCGGCCTTTTCAAAGCATTCATCGTAGTATTTCCCGCAGACGCCCGCGATTTTCGAGGATATCCACAGAGAAATCGGCGTCAGCACAATGACCAGACAGGCCAGCACGCCGTTTTCCAGGAACATAGCCACGGCGATCATGATGATCTGGAAAGCCCCCTCCACCATCACGTCAAAAATCTGATGAATATAGCCGCCCATTTCGCCCACATCGTCGATCATCCGGTTCAGGATGTCGCCCACCGGGGTCTGGTCGACGTATTTCACCGGGAGCCGCCGGATTTTGTCGGAAATGGCAATGCGCAGGCCGTAGGTAAAATGACGGCTCACCGCCCGGTTCATCAGCTGCATGTTTAAGTATCGGAACAGACTTTGCGCCGCGTACACTGCCGTCAGCAGAATCAGTCCGCTGGCGAGAGTATCCCGGATGGGCATCTGCCGGTCGCTCAGGCCGAAATCGTAGAGCTTTTGAATCAGGTTTCCCAGAATTTCCGGCGCGGCAATGGCGCACAGCACCGCGAGAATTCCCAGCACCGCGCTGACCGCGACCCATCCGGCGATGCCCTTCGCCTCCCGGATAATTCTCCACGTTGTCTCATCCAGCAGCTTATTCTTTTCACGCATTCAGATTCCCTCCCGTCTGGGACGCATAGATTTCCCGGTACACCCCGCACCGTTCCAGCAGCTGGGCGTGGGTGCCGCTGTCCACCAGCGCGCCGCCGTCCATGACAAAAATCACGTCGCAGTGCATGGCGGAGGTCACCCGCTGGGTGATGATCAGCTGGGTTTTTCCCGATAAGCGCCGGTTCAGGGCGGCACGGAGCTTCGCCTCCGTCAGAAAGTCCAGGGCGGAAAAGCTGTCGTCAAAAATATAGATCGGCGCGTTTTTCAGCAGCGCACGGGCAATGCTCAGCCGCTGCTTCTGTCCGCCGGACAGATTTTTGCCCGACTGGCGGATCCTGTGATCGATACCGTCGGAAAAGGCGTTCACAAACTCCCCCGCCTGGGCGGTTTCCAGCGCTTCCTGAATTTCCACGTCCCCGGCTTCCAGTCTGCCCATGCGGACGTTGTCCCGGATGGTGCCGGAATAGATGGTCGCGTTTTGCAGCACGCAGCTGATATTGTCCCGCATGGTGCGGCGGCTGAGGGTCCGGGTGGGCATTCCGTCCA
>CAKTKX010000249.1 GCA_934572365.1 uncultured Oscillospiraceae bacterium | reverse complement strand
AGGGCGCCTACCGGGATCTGGTGGGCAGTCTGAACATCAGTGTGGAGGAAATGAAGCGGATGCTCCGCGACTGCCTCTCAAGATAAAGGAACGAATATATGGAAAGCGAATTATACAAAGTTACCAAGGAAGACCTCCCCCGGCTGCAGGCGCTGCTGAACAAGTGCTTTGCCTCCGACCCGCTGTATGAGACCCTGATTCCCAACGAGGACGTCCGCAAGCGGCTTTTGCCGAAGCTGTTTGCCTGCGACATGGAGGAATTCTACAAAAACTGCGACATTTTTGCCGACAGCCCAGACTTAAACGGCCTTCTGGTGGTCTCCGACGAGGCCGAGCCGTACCATTTTCTCCAATACTACTTCACGGAGCTGGAAGCGGAATTGCAGACGGACGCCTGGCTCATCAAGGAAGACCCTTCCTTAAAAACCCTGTTCCACTTTTTTGCCGCCCGGGATTATCTGAACTCCCACTGGACGACCCAGCTCCACGAGGACAACCGGCTCCACGTGATCTATTTGGCGGTAGACCCCCAGATGCAGCATCATGGCATTGCGGTGAAGCTGCTGAAGGCGGCGGTGGATTACGCGGACAAGCATCACATGATGATGTCCCTGGAGACCCACAACCCTAATAACGTCACGCTTTACCGGCAGTTTGGGTTTGAAGTTTACGAGGTTCTGGAAAAGCATTTTCATCTGAAACAGTTCTGCATGGTACGCCCGATACAAAGTGAGCTTGGCCAGCCCGTGAAGCCGGGGAATGCGATTTAACCGAGAACAGAAAATCCCGTCCGCAATTCGCGGACGGGAATTTTCCTGTTTTTGCGCACTTTTTCAGCAGGTCAAAAGACAATCAACCGTTGCGGACTTCCATGAACAGGCTTTCCATATACCGGGAGGTCTCCTCGGGCAGGAAGTTGAAGCTGGTGCCGGTGGCCAGGGTATCCGCGTCGGGGTAGGCCACGTCACTGTTTGCGACCTCCGGATCCATCAGCTCCTTCGCCGCGGTGGAAGGGACGCTGTAGCCCAAAAACTCCATGTTGGCGGAGGAGATCTCCGGGCTGCACAGGAAGTTGATAAAGGTCTCTGCCGCTTCCTTTTCCTGAGCGCAGGTGGGGATGCACATGGCGTCGATGAACATGTTGTAGCCCTGAGCCGTGGGACGGTAGAAGGCCAGATCGGGGTTCTCCTCCACCATGGTCAGATAGTCGCCGGCGTAGTAGGGGGCGATCCAGGCCTCCTCGTTTTCCATGGCGTCAAAAATCTGATCCATGACGTACTGCTGCACCACGGGCTTCTGCTCCGCCAGCTTGGCGGCGCAATCCTGAAGCTCGGTCTCGTCGGTGGTGTTCACGTCGTAGCCCAGCAGGTACTCGGCAATGCCGAAGGCGTCCCGGGAGTTGTCGAACATCAGGATCTTTCCGGCGTACTTCTCGTTCCACAGCAGCTCCCAGCCGGTGACGTCGGCTTCATCCACGTACTTGGTGTTGTAGATGATGCCCACGGTACCCCAGGTGTAGGGGACGGAGTATTTGTTCTCCGGGTCGTAGGAAGTGTTCTTGAAGGAGTCGTCGATATACTGGTAGTTGGGGATGTTGTCAAAGTTTAGCTCCTCCAGCATACCCTCCTGCACCATCCGGCCGATCATGTAGTCGGAGGGAATGATCACGTCCACGGTGATGCCGCCGTTGGACAGCTTGGAGTACATGATCTCGTTGGAGTCGTAGGTGGAATACTGCACGCGGATGTTGGGGTAGGCTTCCTCAAAGGCGGCGATCACATCCAGAGAGCCGTCGTCGCCCTCGGAGATGTACTGCCCCCAGTTGTAAACGTACAGGGTGGTTTTTTCACTGCTGCCGCAGCCGGAAAGCCCGGCCAGGCAGCTTACGGCAAGCAAGACGGAAAGAACAACGCAAATTACTTTTTTCATGATAATTCTCCTTTATGTCCCGCTGTGGGCAGCGGCTCGTTTTCTGTCCCCGCGGAGCTGAATGAGGTTCATGGTGACCATCAGCACCAGAATCAGCAGGAACAACAGGGTGAACAGGGCGTAGATTTTCGGATGGAGGGGCTTTTTCGTGTAGGAATAGATTTCCACGGGAAGGGTCACGAAATCCAGCCCGCTGACAAAATAGCTGATGACGAAATCGTCCAGGCTCATGGTAAAGGCCATGATGGCACCGGATACGATGCCGGGGGCGATCTCATGGAGCGTCACCTTGAAAAACGCCTGCATGGGCGTGCAGCCCAAGTCCATGGCCGCGTCCCGGAGAGAGCTGTCCGTCTGCTTGAGCTTGGGCATGACGTTCAGAATCACGTAGGGGAGATTGAAGGTGATGTGGGCGATGAGCAGCGTCCAGAAGGTCAGGCTGTTCCGCTGCCCCAGCATCCGGGTTCCCACGAAGACGAACAGCAGGGAAAGAGACACGCCGGTGACGATATCCGG
>CAKTKX010000248.1 GCA_934572365.1 uncultured Oscillospiraceae bacterium | reverse complement strand
TCCATGTTGATGCCCGCTTTGGTGGAGCCGACGTTCACGCTGGCGCACACCCGCTCGGTGGCCGCCATGGCCTCGGGGATGGAGCGGATCAGCTTCCAGTCTCCCGTGGTGCAGCCCTTCTGCACCAGAGCGGAAAAGCCGCCGATGAAGTTGACGCCGCAGGTAATCGCCGCCGCGTCCAGGGTTTTGGCGATCTCCACATAGGAATCCGTCTCACAGGAGCCGGCCACAATGGAGATGGGCGTGACGGAAATCCGCTTGTTGACGATAGGAATGCCAAATTCCTTCTCGATGTCCTCGCCGACCTTCACCAGGTCCTTGGCGCAGCGGGTGATCTTCCGATAAATCTTATCGCAGCAGGTCTTCAAATCCGGGTCGCAGCAGTCCAGCAGACTGATGCCCATGGTGATGGTTCGGATGTCCAGATGCCGCTTGTCGATCATATCCTGGGTTTGCAGGATGTCCTTCTGATTCAGCATGGTCTGTCCCTCAAATCCGGTGCATGGCTTCAAAGATGTCCTCACGCTGCACGCGGATGGACAGTCCCATTTCCTTGCCGATCTCGTCCATCCGGGTGACAAGCTCTCCCAGCGGGACGTTGCACGCAGAGACTTCCGTCGCCATCATCATGGTGAAATAGCCCTGCATGACGGTCTGGCTGATGTCCAGAACGTTGACGTTGAAATCCGCCAAAGCGGTGCAGACACCCGCGATGATGCCCACCCGGTCTTTTCCGACTACGGTTACAATTGCTTTCATCTATTTCTCCTTCCGTCCGGGACTGCGGCCTTCGCCCGTCCGCCGGACTGTCACTTGTGGATAAGTTATACCTCGTAATCTGCTGCCACCCGGCTGTCCAGCAGGTGGAAGAAGTGGGTCTTGGCCTCCTGATGCAGGGGATGCACGGCGTATTTTTCCAGCGCTTCCCGGCTTTCAAACTCGGAATACAGGGCGTAATCCATGCCGTTGAAGGCCTGACGGATCTCCAGATGCAGCAGCCCCGGAATCTTCCCCACCAGCGGCTCCAGAACGGAGGCGATCAGCTTCACGGCCTCGGTCTTGTCAACGCCCTCTTTCAGGGTGTACAGTACGATATGCTTTACCATAATTATCCTCCTTATATGGGTTTTTAATAAAACGCTTAAAAGCGTTTTATCAGGCCGCAGGATTGCGGCCACTGCCGCTAAAAAACGAAGTCAATACATTTCTTACCGCCGCCCAGGCGGTCTGCCGTGAAACGGCTTTCATAAAATGATGAAATCATTTTATGAAGAAATAGTATTATCGGTTTACAGCCCGCTGCGGAAATCCGCAGACGCGGCGTGTACTCTCATTCAGCAAAACACCGGGGCTACCTGCGCAGCCCCGGTGTTGCATCACAAATTACTCGGCGTCCTCTTCAGGCTGTTCCAGCAGAGCGCGGATAGACAGGGAGATACGCTTGTTCTCGGCGTCCACATCGGTGATCTTGACCTTCACATCCTGACCCTCGGACAGAACATCCTCGGGCTTGCCGATGCGGCGGTCAGCGATCTGGGAAATGTGAATCAGGCCGTCCACGCCGGGGAGAATCTCGGCGAAGGCACCGAAGGTCATCAGCTTGACGATCTTGGCGTCCACCACGTCACCCACGGAATACTTGGTCATGAACTGATTCCAGGGGTTCATCTCGGCGGTCTTGTAGCCCAGAGAAATCTTGTGCTTCTCGGGGTCGAAGGAGATGACGTAAACGTCGACCTCGTCGCCGACCTTCACAACGTCAGCGGGCGTCTTGATGCGGTTCCAGCTCAGCTCGGAAACGTGAACCATGCCGTCCACGCCGCCGATGTCCACAAATGCGCCGTAAGAAGTCAGGGACTTGACGGTGCCGTGGTACTGCTTGCCCACTTCGATCTCGGACCAGATCTTCTCCTGCGCGGCCTTGCGAGCCTCGGAGTTGACAGCGCGGATGGAGCCGATGACACGGCGGCGGGCGCGGTTGACCTCGGTGATCTTCAGCTGCACGGTCTTGCCGACCATACCGGCCATGTCGCCGCCCTTGGCGATGCCGGACTGGGAAGCGGGGATGAACACCCGGATGCCCTTGACATTGGCGACCAGGCCGCCCTTATTTTCCTCGGTGATGGTGCCTTCCACAGTGGTCTTGTCCTCTGCCCAGGCAGCCATGTCGTCCCAGACCTTCAGGCCGTCCAGCTTCTTCTTGGACAGCTGCACGGTGCCTTCCTGGTCGTTGACGCGAACGACGAAGACCTCAATCTCGTCGCCGACTTTCAGAATGTCTTCCGGCTTCACGGAAGGATCGGTGCTGACTTCGTCATAAGGGATGTAGCCGGCATGCTTGGTGCCGAGGTCGACCTGGACTTCGGTGTTGCCGATTCCGGTCACGGTGCCGATAACCTTATCTCCTGTATTTAAAGTCTTGATGGACTGCTCGAGAAGCTCCGCAAAGTTCTCCTCCTGTACAG
>CAKTKX010000247.1 GCA_934572365.1 uncultured Oscillospiraceae bacterium | reverse complement strand
TGGGAATTGTACACCCGGATCAGCACGTTTCCGCCGCCCCGGTTGATGATGTCCTCGGTCTTGTACCAGTGGAAGTGGTTGGGGGAATACTGTCCCTCTTTCAGGAACAGCAGCTTCTCGGCGTAGACCTTGGGGTATTTTTCCCGCATGGTCTGGCTGCCGTTGCGGATGGTGATGAGGGAAAAGCCGATCTTATCGAAATTTCCCTGGCCGTAGTCCGTGATGTCCCAGCCCAGGCAGCAGTCCCGGACTTCGTCGTATTCGTGACCCTTGGTTTTCCACTCCTCCGGGGTAAAATGGCAGAAGGGGGGCAGATAGCAGCGGTACTTTTCGCACATGGCCTCCAATTCCCGCAGCGCTTTGTTGACTTCGGAACGCTTCATGGCAGTCTCTCCTTTTATAGATATGGATCCGGGGAACCCGGGTTTGCTCTGGCTTTAGAGTACCATTTGTCCGATATTTTGTCAAGTGAATTGACAATTAACAAATCGATTCTCAATAAATAAATTTTATGATTTCGGCGGATTGACGAATTTTAACATACTTTTTTATGCAAAATTACCGTTATAGCTGTCTGCCGAAGTCTGCGCTCCCGGTTTTATGGATTGACACCTCCCGGCACGTTGTTTATAATGAAAGCAATTGCAGTTCTGTACATTTCGCCCTACCGCATGGGGGCGAACCAACAGGAAGGAGAAAAAATATGGAGTACCGTATCGAGCATGACTCTATGGGGGAGGTTCGGGTTCCCGCCGACAAATACTGGGGCGCCCAGACCCAGCGCAGCCATGAAAATTTCCCCATCGGCGTGGGGCTGGAAACCATGCCGACGGAGATCATACACGCCTTTGGAATCCTCAAGCTGGCGGCGGCCAGAGCAAACCACGCCCTGAAGCCCGAGAAAATGCCCGCCGAAAAGCTCAGCGCCATAGAACAGGCGGCGGGCGAGGTCGTTTCCGGGGCGCTGAATGCCCACTTCCCCCTGGTGGTCTGGCAGACCGGCTCCGGCACCCAGTCCAACATGAACGCCAACGAGGTGATCGCAAACCGCGCCAACGCGCTGGCAGGGAAGAAACTGGTGCATCCCAACGACGACGTCAACATGAGCCAGTCCTCCAACGACACCTTCCCCACCGCCATGCACATTGCTGCCGTGTACGCCATTGAGGATCAGGTGATCCCCGCCGTGGATGCTCTGGTGGAGACCTTCCTGCGTCTGGAAGCGGAGAACGGCGACGCGGTGAAGTCCGGCCGAACCCATTTGCAGGACGCCGTTCCGATCTCCTTCGCCCAGGAAATTTCCGGCTGGCGTTCCAGCTTACAGCGGGATCGTCAGATGCTGGAGCTGTCGCTCCCCGGCCTGCGGGAGCTGGCGCTGGGGGGTACGGCCGTCGGCACCGGGCTGAACGCCCCGGAAGGCTTCGGGGAACAGGTTGCCAAGGAGGTTTCCAACCTCACCGGAAAGCAATTCGTCACCGCCCCTAACAAATTCCACGCCCTCACCAGCAAGGATGAGTTGGTCTTCGCCCACGGCGCTTTGAAAGCGCTGGCGGCGGACATGATGAAGATCGCCAACGATGTCCGCTGGCTGGCCTCCGGCCCTCGGGACGGCCTGGGGGAAATTTTCATCCCGGAGAATGAACCCGGCTCCTCCATCATGCCCGGCAAGGTCAACCCCACCCAGTGCGAAGCCGTCACCATGGTGGCCGTGCAGGTCATGGGCAACGACGCCGCCATTGGGTTCGCCGCAAGTCAGGGCAATTTCGAGCTGAATGTGTTCATGCCGGTGATTGCTTACAACTTTTTGCAGTCCGCACGGCTTTTGTCCCAGGCCATAAGCTCCTTCCGGGAGCGGTGCGCCGTGGGCATCCGGGCAAACCGGGAGAAAATGCGCCACAATCTCCACAATTCCCTGATGCTGGTTACGGCGCTGAATCCCTACATCGGCTACGAAAACGCGGCCAAGACGGCAAAAAAGGCCTTTCAGGAGAACATCTCCCTGAAACAGGCCTGTGTGGAGCTGGGCTTCCTCAGCGAAGAGGACTTTGACAGGTTTTTCCACCCGGAAGAAATGATTTGATACTGTTTCCTGATTAAAATCTTGATTTTAATCAGGAAGGCATCGCCTGACGGCGCTGCCTGTTTTGTGATTTATAAGGAAAGAAATCACAAAACACGTCTCATAGGAACTCCATGCCCTTCGGGCAATTAAAATCTTTCCTAAAGATTTTAATTGGAGTTCCGTATAATGCGAAAAGCGCCCCCTTTCCCGGTCGTGATGCCGTGTCAGGGGGCGCATTTGTTATCCCAGGCAGCTTCCGCAGGGGGTGTAGCCCGCATCGACCGCCTGCTCGTAGGTGTCGAAAATGATCCGGTTTTTTTCCGAAGGAAGGTTCGCGCAGTCGGGGGAGTGGAATTTGTGGGAGTTGACGTTGCCGATGAACTGCACCGGCTGGGCAGGCTCCGCGTTTTCCGGGTTCGCCGACT
>CAKTKX010000246.1 GCA_934572365.1 uncultured Oscillospiraceae bacterium | reverse complement strand
ACCGGCGCGGCCGGATTTGTGGGCAAAAACCTGACGGCGGCGCTGGAGTGCATCCGGGACGGCCGTGACAAGACCCATCCGGGGCTTGCGGTGGGGGAGCTGTACCTCTACGACATCGACTCCGACCCGGCGCTTCTGGAAACGGCCTGCCAGAAGGCGGACTTCGTGTTCAATCTTGCCGGCGTCAACCGCCCCAAGAATCAGGAAGAGTTCATGCAGGGAAACTTCGGTTTTGCCTCTACGCTGCTGGACACGCTGAAAAAGCACCGTAACACCTGCCCCGTGATGCTGTCGTCCTCCATCCAGGCGACCATGGTGGGGCGCTATTCGGGCAGCGAGTACGGCAAGAGCAAAAAGGCGGGGGAGAAGCTGTTCTTCTCCTATGCCGCCGAAACCGGGGCGAAGGTGCTGGTGTACCGCTTCCCCAACCTGTTCGGAAAGTGGTGCCGCCCCAATTACAATTCCGCCGTGGCCACTTTCTGCCACAACTATGCCCACGACCTGCCCATCACGGTGAACGACCCCGGCGTGGAGCTGGAGCTGCTGTACATCGACGATCTGGTGGACGAGATGATCGCAGCGCTGGAGGGCAGGGAACATCACTGTGAATTTGAGGGCGTGGATACGGTTCTGACGCAGACCGGGCGCTACTGCGCCGCACCCATTACCCATCGGGCGACGCTGGGGCAGATCGTAGCGCTGCTGGACAGCTTCAGGGCGCAGCCGAAGACCCTTCTGATGCCAGAAATTCCGGCGGGCAGCTTCGCCAAAAAGCTGTATTCCACCTATCTATCCTACCTGCCCAGGGAAAAGACGGCGTTCTCTCTGAAAATGAACGTTGACGTCCGGGGCAGCTTCACGGAGCTGCTGAAAACGGCAAATTGCGGCCAGTTCAGCGTGAACATCAGCAAGCCCGGCGTGACCAAAGGGCAGCATTGGCACAACACCAAGTGGGAATTTTTCATCGTGGTGTCCGGCCGCGGCCTGATCCAGCAGCGGAAGATTGGCACTGAGGAAGTGCTGAATTTTGAAGTTTCCGGAGAAAAAATCGAAGCCGTCCACATGCTGCCGGGCTACACCCACAACATTATCAACCTGAGCGAAACGGACGATCTTGTGACGCTTATGTGGGCAAACGAGTGCTTTGACCCGAAAAAGCCGGATACATTCTTTGAGGTGGTTTGACATGGAAATGAAGCTGGACTATTCCGACGTGGCGTTCCGCAATGACGGAAAATTAAAGCTGCTCATCATCGTAGGTACCCGCCCGGAAATCATCCGTCTGGCGGCGGTCATCAACAAGTGCCGCAAATATTTTGACTGCATTCTCGCCCACACGGGGCAGAATTACGATTATAACCTGAACGGGATTTTCTTCCGGGACTTGGGACTTGCCGACCCGGATGTGTATATGAACGCAGTGGGGGACGATCTGGGCGCCACCGTGGGCAATATCATCAACTGTTCCTACAAGCTGATGACAGCCATTCAGCCGGATGCCATGCTGATTCTGGGGGATACCAATTCCTGCCTGTCCGCCATCGCGGCCAAGCGGCTGCACATTCCCATTTTCCACATGGAGGCGGGCAACCGCTGCAAGGACGAGTGCCTGCCGGAGGAGACCAACCGCCGGATCGTGGACATCATCTCCGACGTGAATCTGGCTTACTCCGAACACGCGAGAAGATACCTCCACGAGTGCGGCCTGCCCAAGGAGCGCACCTACGTTACCGGCTCGCCCATGGCGGAGGTGCTTCACGCCAACTTAAACGCCATCGAGGCATCCGACATCCACCGGCGGCTGGGGCTGACCAAGGGGGAGTACATCCTGCTCTCCGCCCACCGGGAGGAGAATATCGACACGGAAAAGAATTTCCTGTCCCTGTTTCGCGCCGTCAACGCCATGGCGGAAAAGTATGATATGCCCATTCTGTATTCCTGCCACCCGCGCTCCAAAAAGCGGCTGGAAGCTACGGGCTTCATTCTGGACAGCCGGGTGATTCAGCACGAGCCGCTGGGCTTCCACGATTACAACTGCCTGCAAATGAACGCCTTCGCGGTGGTGTCCGATTCCGGGACGCTGCCGGAGGAATCCAGCTTCTTCACCTCTGTGGAGCATCCCTTCCCGGCGGTGTGCATCCGCACGTCCACGGAGCGTCCCGAAGCGCTGGACAAGGGCTGCTTCATTCTGGCGGGCATTGACGAAAAAAATCTCCTGCAAGCGGTGGATACCGCCGTTCAGATGAACCGGGACGGCGATCTGGGAATTCCTGTCCCCGACTATGTGGAGGAAAATGTGTCCACCAAGGTGGTCAAGATCATCCAGTCCTACACCGGCGTGGTGGACAAAATGGTCTGGCGGAAATCGTAAGGAGCCGGGTGTCGACAAATTGTGCCGTTTTCTTCGGATATGATGGAACAGCCGGATAATTTCACAACATCGGGAGGCGAGACGCATGAAATACCTGTTCATCAACTCCGTTGCCGGTTT
>CAKTKX010000245.1 GCA_934572365.1 uncultured Oscillospiraceae bacterium | reverse complement strand
GGCTGCAACTCCGTGACCGCTACCAAGATCGCTCTGAAGCTGGGCGATTACGCCATCACCGAGGCCGGCTTCGGCGCCGATCTGGGTGCTGAGAAGTTCCTGGACATCAAGTGCCGCATGGCGGGTCTGAAGCCCTCCTGTGTGGTTCTGGTCGCCACTGCCCGCGCCCTCAAGTACAACGGCGGCGTGCCCAAGGCCGAGACCGGCAAGGAGAATCTGGAGGCTCTGGAAAAGGGTCTGCCCAACCTGCTGCAGCACGTTTCCAACATCACCACCGTCTACAAGCTGCCCTGCGTGGTCGCCATCAACCGCTTCCCCACCGACACCGAGGCCGAGCTGAAGCTCATCGAGACCAAGTGCAAGGAGCTGGGCGTAAACGTTGCTCTGTCCGAAGTATGGGGCAAGGGCGGCGAAGGCGGCATCGAGCTGGCCAAGGAAGTCATCCGTCTGTGCGAGCAGCCCAATGATTTCACCTTCTCCTACGAGCTGAACTGCTCCATCAAGGAGAAGATCGAGGCCATTGCCAAGAAGATCTACCACGCCGACGGCGTGAACTTCACCGCCAATGCCGAGAAGCAGATCAAGACCCTGACCGACCTGGGCTATGATCATATGCCCATCTGCATGGCCAAGACCCAGTATTCCTTCACCGACGATCAGACCAAGCTGGGCGCACCCAGAGATTTCACCATCACCGTGCGCAACGTGAAGGTTTCCGCCGGCGCAGGCTTCCTGGTCGCTCTGACCGGCGAGATCATGACCATGCCCGGCCTGCCCAAGGTACCTGCCGCTGAGCGTATCGATGTGGACGAGACCGGCAAGATCTCCGGCCTGTTCTGATTCATAGTACCGTAAAAAGCGCAGGCGGCCCCCCCGCCTGTGCTTTTGCGGTTTTGGACATATTTGCAGCATCTATCAGGAGACATTATGGCGGGTATCCATTATCTGTCGTTCATCCCCGCAGAGAACCCGGTTCACCGGAGTCAGGGCGTGAATCTGCTGCTGATGGTGGACAATCCGGGGGAGGACGCCGCCGTTACGGTGCGTTTTTACGGCTCCGACGGCTCAGCCTGGCGGGAGATTTTTGCCCAGGAGCGGAGATTTCAGGGGCATAGCCATATCCACGCCTATTTTCATCTCCCTCCCGCCTGCTTCGCGCCGGAAAACTGGGGCGGAGAGACGCCGGAGGAACTGACGGTGTGGGTGGGAGAAGCGCCCCCTGCGCCTACGGAACAGGGACAGCTCCTTTTCCTGGAACCGTAACTTTAGAACCATGATTATGATTTGAAAGGAAATTTGACCTATGGACATGACATTGGAATCCTGCCGCAGATTTGTGGAGGTTCTGGCTTCTGACGCCCCGGCTCCCGGCGGCGGCGGCGCGGCCGCTCTGGTGGGCGCTATCGGCACCGCGCTGGGCAACATGGTCGGCTCCCTCACCGTCGGCAAGAAGAAATACGCCGACGTGCAGGACGAGATCATCGCCCTGAAAGCGAAGTGCGACGATCTGCAAAAGCAGCTGCTGGATCAGGTGGAGGCTGACGACAAGGGCTTCGTGCCTCTGGCCAAGGCCTACGGCATCCCCAAGGACGACCCCAACCGGGACAAGATCCTGGAGGAGGCCACCGTCACCGCCTGCGCGGTACCCATGCACATCATGGAGCTGTGCTGCGAAGCGCTGGACTGCGTTGCCGTGTTTGCTGCAAAAGGCTCCCGGCTGGCGGTTTCCGACGCCGGATGCGCCGCTGTGTGCTGCAAGGCAGCCCTGCAGGCTGCATCGCTGAACGTGTTCATCAACACCAAGAGCCTGAAGAACCGGGAAGTGGCGGAGGATATGAACCGCCATGCCAATGTGATGCTGAACAAGTATTGCAGTGTTGCGGACGAGATTTTCAACGACGTCAAGGCGGGCTTCGGTCAGTAAGTCCCATAACGAACATATTGGAGGAAATATATTATGGCTAAGTTACTGTTGGGCAAGGAAGTTACCGATGCCCTGAACGCGAATTTGCAGACCCGTACCGCCGCGCTGCGGGAAAAGGGCATCGTCCCCACCCTGGGCATCGTCCGTGTGGGCACCGACCCCTCCGACCTCAGCTATGAAAAGGGCGCGACCAAGCGCGCCGAGCTGGTGGGCGTAGAGGTCAAGAAGTTTGAGCTGCCCGCAGACGCGACCAAGGAAGACGTTCTCGCGGTCATTGATCAGGTCAATGCCGACGATTCCATCCACGGCGTGCTGATGTTCCGCCCCTTGCCCAAGCACCTGAAGGCCGACCAGAACGAGATCTGCAACCGCCTCGACCCCAAGAAGGACGTGGACTGCATGACCCATATGTCCAACGCCGGTGTCTTTGAAGGCCTGGACCTGGGCTATGCCCCCTGCACCCCCGCCGCCTGCATGGAGATCCTGGATTTCTACGGCATTGACTGCAAGGGCAAGAACGCCGTGGTCATCGGCCGGAGCCTGGTGGTGGGCAAGCCCGCCGCTATGA
>CAKTKX010000244.1 GCA_934572365.1 uncultured Oscillospiraceae bacterium | reverse complement strand
TTCTCCGACGCCGCCCTTGCCAATGTGCGTACCCAGGACTTGGGCGAGGTGGGCGACCTGATCGTCAACGTGGTGGGTGAGCTGAAGGGCTTCGACGCTGAGGAGGAGAAGGGCTTCCTTGGCTTCTTCCGCAAGCAGGCAAACAAGCTGGAGGTCATGAAGAGCCGTTACGCCAAGGCGGAGGTCAACGTGGAGAAGATCGGCGATGCCCTCCAGCAGCATCAGGTGCGGCTGCTGAAGGACTCCGCAATGCTGGATAAGATGTACGAGCAGAACCTTGCCTATTTCAAGGAGCTGAGCATGTACATTCTGGCTGGCAAGAAGAAGCTCCAGGAGGTACGGGAAGGCAAGCTGAAAGAGCTGGAAGCGACGGCGCAGGCCACAGGCCTTGCGGAGGACGCCCAGGCGGCAAAAGACCTGGCGGACAAGTGCAACCGGTTTGAGAAGAAGATCTACGATCTGGAGCTGACCCGCACCATTTCCATCCAGACCGCGCCCCAAATCCGGATGATTCAGAACAACGATAATGTGATGGTGGAGAAGATTCAGACCACGCTGATGAACACCATCCCCCTGTGGAAGAACCAGATGGTTCTGGCGCTGGGCATTGCCCATTCCAATGAGGCCGCTCAGGCGCAGCGTCAGGTCAACGACATCACCAACGCCCTGCTGAAGCAGAACGCCGAGAAGCTGCACATGGCATCCGTGGAGACCGCCAAGGAAGCCGAGCGGGGCATCGTGGATATTGAGACGCTGAAAAAGACCAACGCCGAGCTGATCCAGACGCTGGACGACGTGATGAAGATTCAGTCCGAAGGCCGGGAAAAGCGCCTTGCCGCCGAAGCGGAAATGGCGAAGATGGAGAACGACCTCAAGGGCAAGCTTCTGGAGATCCGCGGGGGCGTATAACACTACAAAAAGACGCAGTACCGGAAATTTTCGGTACTGCGTTTTTGGGCTTGACAAAAAAGGCGACCCCGTGGAACACGGGATCGCCCAAGGCCACAGAATGATTAGCAGCCGAAACCGCACAGACGGCTCAGCAGCTGCCAAATGGAGTTGCAATCAGAATTGTTGGTGTTGCAATTGAAAAAGAACATCTTGCCAACCTCCTGTTTCAGTATTTGCCTCGCGAAGACAAAAGGATTGTAACCGATTCGTAATTAATTTTCAAGCTGTAAATTCTGGAAATGTCGGAAAATTAGAATTTTTGAAGGAATTATGAACGATAAAGTGGAAAAATGCAATATCCCATACCGCGTTATCCGCAGCAGCCGCAGGACCGTTTCTGTGCAGATCGTCCCGGGGGGCGAGGTGGTGGTGCGATGCCCAAAGCGGATGTCCAATGGGGATATCCGGCGATTTGTGGAAAGCAAATCCGGCTGGATCGAGAAGCATCTGGAAAAGCAAACTGCGGCGGCGCGGCTTCCTGCGTTTACGGCCGAGCAGCTGCAGGCGCTTGCCGGTCAGGCGCGGCAAACGATACCGGAACGTGTGGCTTATTTTGCCCCGGTGGTGGGCGTGACCTATGGCAGGATCACCATCCGCAGCCAGCATACCCTGTGGGGAAGCTGCAGCAGCAAGGGAAATCTCAACTTTAACTGCCTGCTGATGCTCACGCCGCCGGAGGTGCTGGACTATGTGGTCGTCCACGAGCTGTGCCACCGGAAGGAAATGAACCACTCCGCCCGCTTCTGGGCAGAGGTCGGGCGAGTTGTGCCGGATTATGAAGTCCGGCGGAAATGGTTGCGGGAAAACGGCACGGCGCTGATTTCCAGACTGGAAAGGTAGTTTCTAAGCGGCTTTTTCGACAAACACATGCACCGAATCACCTCCCGAAAACTATAATGGTTACGGGAGGTGCGATGTGGAACATTATGTCTGGTTGGCGCTGATGGCGACACTGGGGACCTGGTTTGTGACGGCACTTGGCGCTGCCACGGTGGTCTTTTTCAAATCCCCCAGTGCCAGGGCGCTGAATCTTATGTTGGGGTTTTCCTCCGGCGTGATGATCGCGGCCAGCTTCTGGTCGCTGTTGCAGCCCGCCATCCAGCGGGCGGAAGCCGCGGGAAATACCCCTGCCTGGCTTGTGGCGGTATCCGGGTTCCTGCTGGGGGCGCTGTTTCTGTGGGGGTCGGATAAGGCCGTAGGCCTTGCCAGAAAGAGAGCGGGCATGGGAATGCCCGGAGAACGGTTGAACCGTATTATTATGCTGGTGCTGTCCATCACCCTGCACAATATCCCCGAGGGGCTTGCCGTGGGCGTGGCCTTCGGGGCGCTGGGAACCGGCGCAAGCCCGGATGGGCTGATGGGGGCGGTGTCCATTGCCGTGGGCATCGGCTTGCAGAATTTCCCGGAGGGGGCGGCGGTGTCCGTGCCGCTGCGCCGCGAGGGCTACTCCCGGCGCAGGAGCTTCCTGCTGGGGCAGGCGTCCGGCCTGGTGGAGCCGGTTTCCGGGGTGATCGGCGCGCTGCTGGTGGTGACGGTGGAAGCGAT
>CAKTKX010000243.1 GCA_934572365.1 uncultured Oscillospiraceae bacterium | reverse complement strand
AGCCGTTGGCGCGCATCTGAGCGAAGCACTCGCTGCAGTACACGGGACGGTCGGACTTGGGCTGGAAGGGAACCTTCGCCTCGCCGCCGCAACGAGCGCAGGTAGCGGTGAAGAACTCACGGGGGCCACGGGTAGCGTTCTTGCGAGCGTCACGGCAAGCCTTGCAGCGCTGGGGCTCGTTCTGGAAGCCGCGCTCTGCGTAGAACTCCTGCTCACCGGCGGTGAACACGAATTCCTTGCCACACTCTTTGCACACTAAAGTCTTGTCTTCGTACATTGGAAAATACCTCTCTTCGGTTAGTTGTTGCCCCGTGAAATCCCACTGGATGAATGTTATAACGCAGGGTCGGTTAATTAGCGGCAAACTTCTGCCACAAGTCGGATTATACCACACGAAATCCTTTTGTCAATCCTTTATGAAAAAATTTCCTGAATTTTTTGCGGATTTGTGCAACTTGGAGTAGCAATACAAGGCCGGAAAGCCCGGTCAGATGGAAAACTGGGACTGCCCCTCGTAGGGAATGTGGAGATGATCATAGGCCAGCGCCGTCACGCAGCGCCCACGGGGGGTGCGGGTGAGAAAGCCCAGCTGCATGAGGTACGGCTCGTAGACGTCTTCCAGCGTCACGGCTTCCTCGCCGATGGTGGCGGCCAGGGTTTCTAAGCCCACGGGGCCGCCGCCGTAGTTCTGAATGATGGCGGTGAGCATCCGGCGGTCGATGTTGTCAAGCCCCAGCTTGTCCACTTCCAGACGGCGCAGAGCAAGGTCGGCGGCGTCCTTCGTGATGGTGCCGTCGCCCATGACCTCGGCGAAATCCCGCACCCGGCGGAGGAAACGGTTGGCGATTCGGGGGGTGCCGCGGCTGCGGGAGGCGATCTCCATAGCGCCCTTGGGGTCAATGGGCATTCCCAGAATGGCGGCGGAGCGGGTGACGATCTTCGCCAGCTCCTCCGGGGTGTACAGTTCCAGCCGCAGATTGACGCCGAACCGGTCACGCAGAGGGGCGGACAGCTGGCCTGCCCGGGTGGTCGCGCCCACGAGGGTGAACTTCGGCAGATCCAGCCGGATGGAGTTGGCGCTGGGGCCTTTGCCTACAATAATATCGATGGCAAAATCCTCCATGGCGGGGTAGAGGATTTCCTCCACCACCCGGTTCAGGCGGTGGATTTCGTCGATGAACAGAATATCGCCGGGGTTCAGATTGGTCAGCAGCGCTGCCAGATCGCCGGGCTTCTCAATGGCGGGGCCGGAGGTGACCCGGATATTCACGCCCATTTCGTTGGCAATGACGCCCGCCAGGGTGGTTTTGCCCAGGCCGGGAGGACCGTAGAGAAGGGTGTGATCCAAAGGCTCTCCCCGCCGCCGGGCGGCTTCAATATAAATGGACAGGTTCCCCTTGGCCTTTTCCTGCCCGGTGTAGTCGGAAAGGAGCTTCGGCCGCAGACCGATCTCCCCCGCGTCCTGGGGCGCGAAGGTGGGGGAAACGATGGGGGTATCCAGTTCCTGAGAAAATTCGAGACTCATAATTTACCTCCAAGGGCGGAGTCATTGTTTGAAAATCAGCCCTTCATCACCATGGCGCGCAGGGCGAAGCGCACCATTTCCTCGGTGCTTGTGTTCGGATCGACGCCCTTGAGGGCGGCGGAAATCTCCGCGGGGGAGTAGCCCAGCTCCTGCAAGGCGGCTCGCGCCATGGCGGCCGCGCCGCCGGTCTGCGCCGGGGCGGCGGAGGGGGTACCGGCGGAAAAATCCAGCTCCATGCTGCTGCCGCCGATTTTTTCCTTCAATTCCAGAATGATGCGCTGGGCGAGCTTTTTGCCCACGCCCTGGGCGGCGGTGAGCATCTTTTCGTCCCCGGTCATGACGGCCAGGGTGAAATTCTGCGGCCCGCCGGAGGACAAAATCGCGATAGCGGCCTTGGGGCCTACGCCGCTCACGGAGGTCAGCAGTTCAAAGCACCGCTGCTCCTCCCGGCTGATAAAGCCGTACAGGTCAAAGGCGTCCTCCCGGATGGACTCGGTGACGTACAGCCGGGCGTTCTGGTTCAGCTTCAGCTGACCGGCGGTGTAAGCGGTGATGCGGCAGCCGTAGCCCACGCCGCCACAGTCGATGACGGCCAGACCCGGCTCAAGCACGGCAACCGTGCCGGAAACGTAATATAGCATCCCAATTCCTCCAAGTAAGTTCTATTCAGCCGCCGTTCGTCATCCTATTGGCCTGCGCCAGAAGGGACGTGCTGGAACGGGCGTGACACAGGGCGATGGCGATGGCGTCGGCGGCGTCGTCGGGTTTGGGCATGGCCTGCAGGTGCAGCAGACGCTTGGTCATGTCCTGCACCTGGTGCTTGCTGGCGTTGCCGTAGCCCACCACGGCCTGCTTGACCTGCATGGGCTTGTATTCAAAAACGGGCAGCCCCGCCTGACGGATGGCCAGAAGAATGACCCCCCGGCTCTGGGCGACATTGATACCCGTGGTGACGTTCTGGCCGAAGAACAGCTCCTCGATGGCCACCGCCTCCGGCTGCGCCGTTTGCAGCAG
>CAKTKX010000242.1 GCA_934572365.1 uncultured Oscillospiraceae bacterium | reverse complement strand
ACGATCTGGCTCTTATCCGGGGTGGGAACCACCGTGGGGGACTTGAAGGACTGGGGCTTTTCCTCCGGCTCGAACCAGCGAGGCTCGAACAGGTGCAGGCCGTAGCCCTCCTTGGTCAGCGCCCGCAGCAGCTCAACAATGCGGCCACGGCACTTGTCGGGATTGGAATGGGGGATCGTCATGGCATCCTGGGCGGTGTCCCGGTAGCCAAGACCCGTTCTGCCGCCCACCTCGATGAAGGAGGTGAACCGGGAGAACATGACGTTGATCTCGCTCTGATACAGGTTCCAGATATTCAGCTCGGTGTTCATACCCTCGTTGGGGGTGGACACCTGCAGGCAGCTGAGCTTGTCGTCCCAGAACTTTTGCAGACGGGCAAAGTCCTCGTCGGCTCTGGCCTGGGTGTACTTCTGCCGCATCTTCTTACCGGCTTCGATGCCGCCCTCGCCCAGGAGGAACAGGAGGCGAGTTTCCTCGCCGGGCTGGAGGGTGAGCACCTTCTGCAGGACGCCGCAATGATTGCCGCCCTTTTCAAAAGAGCCGCCGCACACACCGGTCTCCACCACCAATGGATCGCGCTCGGTGCGGTAGCTGCCGATAAAGCTGTCGCGCAGGCTGTCAAAGCCGTTCGGGATAAAATCGGAAGTAAAGAACTGATAGCCGTCCTCTTCGTAGTAGAGGTCGTTCTCAATGACGCCGTCTTCGTACCGGCTGCCGGTAGCGTACAGGCTCATCTGGAAGTTCTTGTTGTCCATGTCCACCTGATGGAAGCTGAACTCCAGATAGGAGAATACGGAAAGGTGCCGCACCTTATCGGAGTCATTGCGCAGCTTCACGTCCCAGATCTCCACGGGGTCGTCCATGGCGACGAAGAGCTTCTGCTCGGCGTCAATCTCGGAGTAATCGGAGTGATACTTGATATAGCTCAGGCCGTGGCGGCAGGAAAAATGCTCCTTGGGCTTGCCCACAGGCTGCCAGGAGATGCTCCAATAGTCGCCGGTGTCCTGATCCCGCAGGTACACGTAATGTCCGGGGCCGTCCATGGGAACGCCGTTGGGACGGAACCGGGTGATGCGATGGTATTCAGGAGATTTGTACAGCAGGTATCCGCCCGCCGTGTGGTTGAATACGCCATACATATCCTTGAGGCCGATGTAGTTCGTCCAGGAAACGGGGACGTCTACCCGATCGATGACATATTCCCGATGCTCATTGTCAAAGTACCCATAACGCATAAGGTTACCTCCGCCTGATTTGGGCAATGTATTGATTTTTTCACAACGAGTATATCAAAAAAACGGCGGTTTGAAAAGGTCTGGAAATGCACCTTCTTGCCTGTCGTTGCACTTTATTTTCCAAAGTGGGCAATTTCAGACTTTGACAAGCGTACCGCGCTGAACTATAATGGCAGAAGAATGAAAAATAAGGAGCGTGTATACCATGAAATACGATGTCATCGCCTACTGCTGGAACGATGCCCTGGCGGGCTTCACCCAGGAGGACGCCCGGCGCCTGACCCATGTGAATCTGGCCTTTGGACTCATTCAGGACGGGCTGCTGGATCTGCATCTGCTGAAATATCTCCACCTGCTGCCAAAGCTTCGGGCGTGGAATCCGGAGATGAAGATCGTCCTGTCCGTGGGTGGATGGGGGGCGGACGGCTTCTCCGACATGGCCATGACGGAGGAAGGCCGCCGGAATTTTGCCCAGTCCTGTCTGGACGCGGTGGAAAAAAACAATCTGGACGGCATTGACATTGACTGGGAGTATCCCTGCAACGACGCCGCGGGCATCGGCGCAGACCCCCGGGATAAGGAGAATTTCACCGCTTTGCTGAGAACGTTGCGGGAGTATCTTGGGAAAGACCGTATCGTGTCCATCGCTGTGGGGGCGAGCCAGCGGTGCATTGCGGATACGCAGATGGATAAGGTCGCGGAGATCGTGGACTACGTGCAACTCATGACCTACGACATGGTGGACGGCACCCGCGCCGGACATCACGCAGCTCTCAGCGCGACCAGGGGCGACAAGTCCGGCCTGAACACCCGGGATATCGTGGAAGCCTACCACCGGGCGGGTGTTCCCTACGAAAAAATCATCATCGGCGCGGCATTCTACGGGCGGCATTTTGAGGTCACGTCCTTTGAAAATCACGGCCTGCTGCAGCCCTCCGGCGGCGGATTGCCCGGCCCCTCCTATGGGGAGATCACCCCGGAATACCTCCGGGAGAACAACTTCCAGGTGTACTGGGATGCCGACGCGGAGGCCAATTACCTTTGGAACGGCAAGACCCTGGTCAGCTACGAGTCCCCCAAGGCGGTGCGGCTGAAATGCGCGTATGTCAAGGAAAAGAATCTCCTCGGCATCATGTACTGGGAACACGGAAACGACCCCACCCGGGAACTGCTGGGCGCCATTGCGGACGAGATTCAATAAAACTCAAAAAATGCGGGCGGCTCCGTCAGGAGCCGCCCGTCAGTCTGTCAAAGAACTACCCAAACGCCCCCGTTTCTGCTATAATAGAGGAAACGGGGGTGTTTTCATGGAAGACT
>CAKTKX010000241.1 GCA_934572365.1 uncultured Oscillospiraceae bacterium | reverse complement strand
AACAGAAAAGAATGCAAGAACAGCCAAAGCAGAGCAAACTACTGTGACTGTTAACTGTCTTATGAACGCCGCCCATTCAGCCCGGGGCGATTACGTATGGGGGAATAAAACCCTTGCGCAATTCGGTTTTCTATGATAGGGTAGAAGAAATTCTAACGATTGCGGAGGAAAAGTCATGTGGTGTTTACCGGACGATAACACAAAAGCGGTGATTACAGCAGCGGAACAGGTGCATTGTGCAGGCCATGAATGCCGCATGAACCTGCCGGAGACGGCAATCGTGTTTTTCATGAGTAAGGGGACGGATTATCTCGCGGCGCATTACGATGCGGTGGAGCTGCCGGAGCCGTTCCCGCGCTTTCTGAATCGCTGCCCCATATGGGAGATCCCCCAATGGAAGCTGTGCTTTCTGGATGGCGGGCGCGGTGCGCCCCAGGCGGCGGATACCGTGGAGACGCTTGCCGCGCTGGGCGTCAAGAACATTATCGCGGTGGGAATGTGCGGCGCTTTTGACGATAAGCTTCGCGTCGGCGAGGTCATCGCCCCGGAGAAGGCGTTTGTGGAGGAGGGTACCTCCCTCCACTATTACGAATCCATCCGGACATCGGCGCCGGACGAGGATTTGTTGGATATGGCCGTGAACCTGTTCCCGGTCAATACGGAGCCCATCGTTTCGACGGATTCCGTCTACCGCCAGACGTTCCGCAAGGAGCAGCTTTGGCGAGAGGAGGGCGCGGTGGGCGTGGATATGGAAACGTCGGCGGTTTTCAGCATTTCCCGCTGCCTGGGACTCAGGGCGGCAGCGCTGCTGATGGTTTCCGACATTCATCCCATGCACCAGGACGCCCCCAAGTGGGAATGGCACATGACGCGGGAAATGAAGTATGCTCTGGCCGAGCGGGGGCTTGCCCTTGCCAGGCGGCTGCAAGAGACCAAATAATACACAACCGGCGTGGCCGCAAAGGCCACGCCGGTTTGCCGTTCAGTCCATCTTGACCACGATCTTCGGAATCCGGGCGATCAGCTGCGCCGCGATGGCGGTGAGGATCAGCTCGGGGATCATGAAAATTCCGTTGTACACAATGGAATAAACCCAGCCCAGCGCGGTGGGGCTGAGGCTTTCCACCAGCTTCGCGCCCCAGGCGGGGAAGCCGTCCTGGGTGAAGAACCAGTCCGCCCAGCCGGAGAACAGCAGGTATCCGGACAGAATGTGAGACAGATACCGCACACCCAGCGCCACAAGGGAGCCGCACATCAGGCTGGTGCCGGGATTCTTGATCTTGTCACGGAACACGCCGCCCAGACCCATCATGGTGTAGGCGAGCAGATAGTCCAGCAGGCACATGAGAATGGCCTTGAAGATCATGGTGCCGTCGCCGAAGTAGCCGGGCTGAAAGGCGGCGCTCACGGTCTTCGCGCCCAGCGCCATTTCCAGCAGCGCGTAGCAGAAGCCGGAGACGAAGCCCCACTTCACGCCGTAGCGGTAGGAGATCAGCACCACCGGGAGCATGGCCACCAGCGTCACCTGACCGCCGAAGGGCATTTCGGGGATGAAGGCCTTGGAGATCAGCTCCAGCACGATGGCCAGCGCCAGCAGCATGGCGCTTTCCGTCAGTCTTTTGGTTTTCATTTTGGGAACCTCCGAAAAAATAAGTATCGCATTGCAAACCGTCCAGGTGCAACGCGATACTTGTTGTATCCCATATGTGCATCTTTCCCTCCGACGGTATTAGCCGTATCAGGTTCACGGGTCAGGGCGCACACGCCCACTCTCAGCCGGATTCATCCGGCCCCCCGAAGACTTATTGTTTTGCGATCTGTGGTTAGTATAGCAAAAAAATGCAAGATGTCAATAGAAAGCGCGAAAAACCGGCACCCCAAGGATGCCGGTTTTGAGATGTTACGCCATATCCAGCGCCAGGGCTTTGCCGCCGAGGATGTGGAAATGCAGGTGCGGCACGGTCTGACCCGCGTCGGCGCCGCAGTTGCTGACCACCCGGTAGCCCCCGGTCAGCCCCTCCGCCGCCGCGATTTGGGGGATGACCTCAAAAATATGGGCGACGACGGCGCTGTTTCCCTCCGTGACGCCGTTGCAGCCGGAGATGTGGGTCTTGGGGATCACCAGAATGTGGGTCGGCGCCTGGGGATTGATGTCCCGGAAGGCGAAGACCCGATCATCCTCATAAACCTTGGTAGAGGGGATATCCCCAGCGATGATCTTGCAGAACAGACAATCGGACATATTTGCTTCCTCCTTATTAAAGACCGAAGACGTGGACGCCCGCCATGCTGGCGGCTCCCATGATGATTCCCGCGATAATGACGCCCAGAGAGACGGACAGCGCCGTGGTTTTGATGCCCATGTCCAGAAAACTGGCCGCAAGGGTTCCCGTCCACGCGCCGGTGCCGGGAATGGGGATGCCGACAAACAGCATCAGCGCCAGGAACAGCCCGCCACGCCCGGCTTTTTTCATCAGCTTATGGCCGCCCTTCTCGCCCTTTTCCAGGCAGTAGGAGAAGAACTTCCCGATGTATTTTTTATCCGCGCCCCAGTGCAGCACCTTCCGGGCGAAGAAATAGATCAGCGGCACCGGCAGCATATTGCCCAC
>CAKTKX010000240.1 GCA_934572365.1 uncultured Oscillospiraceae bacterium | reverse complement strand
CCCGCCCAGGCCAGATCGCCCAGCGCCTTCCGGGCTTCCCGGGCGCGAACCTTCTGCTCCTGCATCAGCTGGGCAAAGGCCGCCTGATTCAGGGTCATATCCTCGTCGGCCACCATTTCCAGGGTCAGGTCAATGGGGAAGCCGTAGGTATCATACAGCTTGAAGGCGTCGGCGCCGGAGAACTCCGTCTCGCCCTTGGCCTTATGCTCTGCCAGCATATTGGAGAAGATCGCCATGCCGCCGTCGATGGTACGGGCAAAGTTCTCTTCCTCCACCTTCACCACCTTGGTGATGTAGTCGCAGCGCTCCCGCAGATAGGTGTAGTGAACCTCGTTTTCCTCCACCACGGTCTCCACGATCTGATAGAGGAAGGGGCGGTTGACGCCCAGAAGCTTGCCGTGGCGGGCTGCCCGCCGCAGCAGACGGCGCAGGACGTAGCCCCGGCCTTCGTTGCTGGGAAGCACGCCGTCGGCGATCATGAAGGTGGCTGCGCGAATATGGTCAGTGATGACCCGCAGAGAAACGTCCATCTTCACGCTCTGGCCGTAGGTCGCGCCGGTCAGCTCCGTGACCTTGTGGGTGATGTTCATGACGGTATCCACATCGAACAGGGAGTCCACGTCCTGGCAGACCACCGCCAGACGCTCCAGACCCATGCCGGTGTCGATGTTCTTCTGCGCCAGCTCCGTGTAGTTGCCGTGGCCGTCGTTGTCGAACTGGGAAAAGACGTTGTTCCAGACCTCCATGTAGCGGTCACAGTCGCAGCCCACGGTGCAGCCGGGCTTGCCGCAGCCGTACTTCTCGCCCCGGTCATAGTAGATCTCAGAGCAGGGGCCGCAGGGGCCGGAGCCATGCTCCCAGAAGTTGTCCTCCTTGCCGAAGCGGAAGATACGCTCGGCGGGGACGCCCACTTCCTTGTTCCAGATCTCAAAGGCCTCGTCGTCGTTTTCGTAGATGGAGGGGTACAGCCGGTTCTCATCCAGGCCGACCACCTTGGTCAAAAACTCCCAGCTCCAGGCAATGGCCTCATGCTTGAAGTAATCGCCGAAGGAGAAGTTGCCCAGCATCTCAAAATAGGTGCCGTGACGGGCAGTCTTGCCGATGTTCTCGATATCGCCGGTACGGATGCACTTCTGGCAGGTGCAAACCCGGTGACGGGGCGGCTCCACCTCGCCCTTGAAGTAAGGCTTCATGGGCGCCATGCCGGAGTTGATCAGCAGCAGAGACGCATCGTTCTGGGGGATCAGAGAAAAGCTGGGCAGGCGCAGGTGACCCTTGCTTTCAAAGAAAGAAAGGAACATCTCGCGCAGTTCATTTACGCCGTAAGGCTTGGGATTCATTGGTTTCTACCTCCATAAAAATTGTCGGAGCTGAAAGTGAATTCTCCACTTCCAACTAAAAACGCCGCCCCCAAACAATAGGGGCGACGTAAATCGCGGTACCACCCTAATTCGCCTGCATACAGGCATCTTAGCTGCTCTGTAACGGGAGCGCCCGTCCCGGTCATCCCGGGCGACGCGGGAAATGGCTTGCGGGAGTTCATCCGGGGGCTTGCACCTTTTCCCCCTCGCTGAAGGACTACGTTTCCGCTTGGTTTCCGCAATGTCTTTACATATCCCCGATATTTTATCACAAAAAGGGAAAATGTCAAGGCTCATTTCTTGTTTTTCCGGGCGGTTTCCCGGAAAATGTCAAATTCCCAGACCGGATGGTCGGAAGTCTGCGGAACCGGCGGCCGCCGGTTCCGCAGAGGTTTTCCAATCAGATTCGTTCTTCCAGCCAGCGGCGCATGTCCTCCCGGCCTTCCTCGCTCATGGGGAAGGTGGACTCCCCCTCCATGGTGCTTTTTTCATAGCAGTAAAGGCCGTGCCAATATTCCACATGGATGGCGCTCTGGGCAAAGTCCACCTCTTTCGGGTTTGCCATGACCACCTTCGGCTCCGCCCGAAAGCGGAACAGCCCCTTGGAGCCGGTGAAGATGTTGTTCATGGCAAAGGTGTGCAGGGTGGGCAAAAACAGCTCTGCCATGGCTTTACTCCCGGGTCAGCGCTTCCATCTCATCCAGCAGCTCGCCAAACAGCGCCAGCGCCTGATTTACAGGCTCCGGGCTGGTCATGTCCACCCCCGCGCCCTTCAACAGGTCGATGGGGGACTTGGAGCAGCCGCCGGAGAGGAAGCCCAGGTAATCCTTCACGGCCGGTGCGCCCTCCCGCAGGATCCGGCGGGACAGGGCAATGGCGGCGGAATAGCCGGTGGCATACTGGAAGACGTAGTAGTTGTAGTAGAAGTGCGGAATCCGCGCCCACTCCATGGCGATATGATCGTCCACCACCATATCCGGACCGTAGTACAACTCGTTCAGGCGCTTGTACTCGGCGCTCAGCACGTCCGCGGTCAGGGTCTGCCCCTGGGCTGCCATCTGTCCGATGTTCAGCTCGAACTCGGCGAACATGGTCTGCCGGTACAGCGTTCCCTTGAACTGGTCGAGGAAGTGGTTGATGAGATACGCCCGCTCCTTTCTGTCCGTGGTCTTGCTCAGAAGATACTCCATCAGCAGCGCCTCGTTGCAGGTGGAGGCCACCTCCGCCACGAAGATCACGTAGTCCGCGTC
>CAKTKX010000239.1 GCA_934572365.1 uncultured Oscillospiraceae bacterium | reverse complement strand
GGATGGGGATGGTGCGGTACTTGGTGATGTCCAGAACCAGATAAGGCAGGAGGTAGTCGTTCCAGACCCACATCAGTTCCAGAATACCCACGGAAATGAGGGTAGGCTTCAGCATGGGCAGCACCACATTGAAGTAGGTGCGCACAGGGCCGCAGCCGTCAATGGAGGCTGCCTCCTCGATTTCCAGAGGCAGGCCCTTGACAAAGCCCACGAACATGAAGATGGCAAGACCCGCGCCGAAGCCCAGATAAATCACGGGAATCGTCCAGGGGGTGTTCAGCTTCAGGGAGTCGGCGGTGGAGGTCAGGGTGAACATGACCATCTGGAAGGGAACGATCATGGAGAACAGGCACAGATAGTAGAAGAACTTGGCAAAGCCGCTCTGCACCCGGGCAATGTACCACGCCGCCATGGAGCAGCACAGCAGGATCAGCGCCGTGGAAACCACGCTGATGAACAGGCTGTAGCCCACGGACTTGAGGAAGGGGTAATTGCCGAAGGTCATACCCTTGACATAGTTGGCAAAGCCCACGAAGCTCTCCGAATTGGGCAGGGCAAACACGTCCAGATTGATGGCATTGTTGGACTTCAGGGAGTTGACGACAACCTCGTAAATGGGCATGATCCAAACAAGGCAGATCAGCACAAAAGCGACGGTCAGCACCGTGCTGCCCGTGGAATACTTTTTGATTTTCGTACTGTCTTTACGCATCACTGCTGCACCTCCTTGCGGCGGGTCGCGGCCTGCTGGGCAATGGCCAGAACGGCCACCAGAATGAAGAAGATAACAGCCTTTGCCTGGGCAACGCCGTGCCAATTCTTATTGATGTTGTAGGTGGAGTAAATGTTCAGCGCCAGCAGCTCGGTCTGGTTGAACTTCGCGCCGTTCTGGATGACGCTGGGCAGACCGCCGGTCAGCGCCAGGTTCTGGTCGAACAGCTTGAAGGAGTTGGTCAGGGTCAGGAAGGTGCAGGTGGTGATGGAGGGCATCACGTTGGGGATGATGACCCTGAACAGCGTCTGGCTGCCGCTGGCGCCGTCGATCTCAGCCGCCTCCAGCATATCTCCGGATACGGCCTGAAGTCCGGCAATGTAAATGATCATCATGTAGCCGATCTGCTGCCAGGCCACCAGAATGACCAGACCCCAGAAGCCGTAGGTGGCGTTGGCGGTGAGGTAGGTGGAATAGTTCCGCAGAATGCCGTCAAAAATCATGCTCCATATGTAGCCCAGCACCACGCCGCCGATCAGGTTGGGCATGAAGAACACGGTGCGAAACAGGTTGGAGCCGCGCATCTTCTGGGTCAGGGCATAGGCGATGAAGAAGGCCAGCACATTGATCAGGAGAATGGAGACCACGGCGAAAAAGGCGGTGTTCTTGAAGGCGTTCCAGAAGCTGACGTCCGTCCAGATTTTGGAATAATTCGTCAGGCCGACCCATTTGGCGTCCTTGGGAATATTGAAGTTGCAGAAGGACAGGTAGATGCCCTGCAAAAACGGCCAGACAAAGCCGATGCAGAAGGCAGCGAACACGGGGAGGATGAACAGCGGCGCCCACCGCTGAATGGGACGGCGGATCAGTCGGCTGTTCAGCCCAGCGCCGTCATTTTTTTTGCTCAATGAGATTCCCTCGCTTTCCTGTATTGTATTTTACTATATTGTGTGGGATTGCTCTTGCTGTCAGAACGGCACCCCATTCCGGTGCTGCCGCGCAGGACAGGAGGCTGCATCCGCCTTAGGAATCTCTGAATAAATCGTCTTCGGCTGTGAGCGGATCTTTTTCCCCATCCGTGCAGTTCCAAAAGCGGGAAATACATACAGTATTCCTCCGCATCTGGAACCTTCGTCTGGTGAAAAATCTCTCGCTCACAGCTCTTGCCGATTTAATCAGAGCTTCCCAAAGCCGACGTACCCTCCCACCCTGTGCAGGCCGGGACATTCAAAGGGGCGGGCTTACCGCCCGCCCCTCTGGGTTTCAGTTGTGGTGTGCCAATCAGCCGTTCACAGTCTTGTACTCGATGGCCCAGCCGTCAACGAAAGCGGTCTTAACAGCTTCCCAGTTGGCGTCGGTGGGATCAGCGGAGTAAGCGGCCAGAGCGGTGACAACGGTAGCTCTCCAGGAGTCCACGTTGGGGGTGTAGTTGAACGCCCAGGTCACAGCGTACTTGCCGTCGGCCAGCAGGGTGTTGCCGTCAACGACGAACTTGTTGGCGGAAGCGGGGCAGCTCTTGAAGGGAACACCGCCCAGCTGATCGACCACGACAGCGGATGCGTCGGGATCGGTGACCAGCCAATACAGGAAGTCCAGAGAGGCCTGGATGTCTTCTTCCTTGGCCTGGCTGTTGATAGCCCAGCAGTTCTCGGTGCCGGAGCACAGGCCGGCCTTCTCTTCGCCGTCAACACCGCAGTAGATGGGGATCATGGCGATCTCGTCGTCGCTCAGGTCAAACTTGTCGGTGGTCAGAGCCGCGTACTCCCAGGTGCCGTTCTGGTAGAAGACAGCCTTTCTTTCACCGAACTCAGCCTCGGCCTGGTCGCCGGTAGCGGTGGACAGAGCGGTGGGGTCAGCGGCGGAATCGGTGATGTACAGATCCCAGATATTGCGGAAGTTG
>CAKTKX010000238.1 GCA_934572365.1 uncultured Oscillospiraceae bacterium | reverse complement strand
CTTCTGCGGCGTCCACAATGTCGGAAAGTCTTGTTTCCGAGAGAATAAAAAGTTCTTCCGGCGCAACGCCAAGACGCTCTGCCCGAAGCTTCAGCTGCCGCTCGCTTTCCTCGCCGGACACGTACAGCACCCGACGGCCGACGCACAGACTGCTGCAAATTTGCAGCAAAAGCGTGGACTTGCCGATGCCGGGAGCGCCGCCCACCAGCACCAGACTGCCTGCAACCGCGCCGCCGCCCAGAACCCGATCCAATTCCCCCATGCCGGTGGAAAACCGGATTTCTCCGTCGCTGGTGATTTCCCGGATGCGCTGGGGCTTCCGGCTCATGCCCACGGGAGCCGATTTCGCCTTGCCGGCGGCCACAGGCTTTTCCACATGTTCCTCCATGGTATTGTACGCGCCGCAGCTGGGGCAGCGTCCCATCCACTTGGGGGTCTCATTGCCGCAGTTGGTTCAGTAAAAAACAGTTTTCGTTTTCGCCATTGTGTTTCTCCTTTGGTCTGTTTTCTCTATTATATCAGCGAAAACCTATTCGGTCAAGTGTTCGATAGATATTGACTGACCGTTGCCGCAATGACACAGCAAAGCTTTTTCTGATACGTGCCGCAGCTGAGTTTGGCTTCCTCCTCCGCGTTGGACAGGAAGCCGCACTCGATCAGCACGCCAGTGCAGTCAATGTGTTCCATCAGATAAACGCCGTCGCTTTTCTTGCATTTTCGGTTGCTGCCCGGGTTCAGGGTGGAGACCAGCTTCTCCTGAAGCAGTTTCGCCAGTTGAGCGCTGCCCTCTGTCCCGGCGTAAAACACCTGCGCGCCGCTGTAGCGGCTGTCGGTAAAATTGTTTTGATGGATGCTCAGCAGCAGAGCGTTTTCCGCCTTGTTGACGATGCGCACCCGCTCTTTCAGGTCGGATATTTTTTTCTGGGCGATGGTCTCCCCTTTCGTGTAGATGGACGTGTCCGTCGTGCGGGTCATCTGGGTGTCATAGCCCAGCAGGTGAAGGAGGTCATTTAAGCGGAGGGAAATTTCCAGATTGTATGTACTTTCCAGCACCCCCCGGCAGGATGTCGCGCCGCCGTCCTCTCCGCCATGCCCCGCGTCGATGATGATGCAGTTTCCCCGCTTTAACGGGGCGGCTTCGACCATGACGGACACGGTGCGGCAGCCCCATTCCGCCGCGGCCAGCGTCCCCAGAATGATCAGAATATACAATAGCCCCCAGAGTTTTCGCTTGATCATGGACACCACCTCGTCAAAGTCTATGCGTCCTCTCTACCGTCATGAACCTTTTTGAAAAAATCGCATAGAATGACCCGGAGCGACAAATTCAGCGAAAATGTTAGGAGGAATGACCTTTGGATAACCAGAAAAAGGAGGAAAGCGGCCGTGAAGGGCGGCTCCCGGCCATGGCGCCGCTGGCAAATCCCTATGTTCCCTTTCAGTTGGAAAACCCGCCCCAGTATGAGGCGCAGAAGGGACTGGTGCGGGGGACGCTGTTTCCTGGACTGGATCTTCCCTTCATGGGCATGGTAAACCTGAACGAGCTGCCGGAAACGCCTTCGTCCCAGATGCAGGCGCTGGCCTTTGCCGTTCAGGAGCTGGCGCTGTATCTGGACACCCACCGGGACGACCGGGAGGCGCTGGAGCTGTACCGCCGCTATCAGCAGCTCCTGGAAAAGGTGCGGGCGGAATATCAGAAACGGTTTGGCCCCCTGAATCACGGCACGCCGCAGACGTCCGAGAGCTACCAATGGCTGGATGACCCGTGGCCGTGGGAATACACGACGAATAAGGAGGCGTGACCATGTTTGTATATGATAAGAAGTTACAGTACCCGGTGAAAATCGCCGCGGTGAATCCCCGTCTTGCCGCCATCATCATCACCCAGTACGGCGGCCCCGACGGCGAATTGGGTGCGTCTCTGCGGTATCTGTCTCAGCGCTACGCCATGCCCTTTGATGAACTGAAAGGACTGCTGACGGATATCGGGACCGAAGCATCGAAACTGTTCCACCCCGATGTTTTCGCATCTGAAATCAGTTTCTTCATTGCGTAAGCCCACCGAAAAGGCAATAGATGAAGGTACACACTGATATGTTCGCTGTCCTCAATCACCATTTTATCGAGCAGCTGGGTATAGACCTCGTCCTCCGCTTCAACGCCGGAGAGAATTTCATTGACTGCGGTTTTGATGGAAACCATCAGCTCTTCTTCCCGCCGAAGAAGCTCCTTCTGCTGAGACACACTGGTCAGGAGCGCCTGCTGGGCTTCGATGGCCGCATCCTGTTTTTCCCGCTCCGCAAGGTATTTCTCTTTGGGTATCTCCCCAGAGAGGTATAAATCCAGCAGCTTCTCCTTTTTTGCCTCGCAGCCCGCAATCAACCGCTGGGCGGCCTCTGTGTCAACGCCAGACATATCCTGCTGGATTACCATCTGAATTGCTTTCAAGAGATTGTCTGTAACCTTACCTTTATCAAGCCGAAGCTGCCGCATAACCAGGCACATGATATGGATAGCATCCTCATTGCGAATACCCGGGCCGGTACAGCCCACTTGGTTTCCGGCAGCATCAATATGGGGCCGTCCGTTCTGGCTGGCCTCGTAGCAGCGCCACCCTT
>CAKTKX010000237.1 GCA_934572365.1 uncultured Oscillospiraceae bacterium | reverse complement strand
TCCACGTAGTAAAAGCCCAGCTCTTTGGCAAGTCTTCGGGCAATGGTGGACTTTCCCGCCCCGGCGGGGCCGTCAATGGCGATGGAAATTGGTTTTGCCATATAGCTTTCCTTCCTTCTATCTCTCTGAGCGCAGCTTGCTCAGGGCGTTTGCTTCTCTTGCGACCACCTCGTCGGGGGTCAGGTTCAGGCGTTTTCCCGTTTCCTCGGGACTCAGGGGCATTCCGCCCTCCAGGCCGAACCGCAGGGAGATCAGCTTCGCGTCGGTCTCATCAAGCACCGACATCAGCTCCAGAATGCGCTGGCGCATCTGGAAATAGGCAGTGTCCTCCACGGCCTGCTCTTCGGCTTCCTTTTCTTCCTCCGGCTCCGGCTGCTTCTTCGCCTGCGCCAGAAGGCGGGCATCGTCCAGCATCTTCTTCACCACGGAGGCTTCCTCGGGGCTTATGTGCATGGCCTCGGCGATTTCCTCCAAAGTGGGATTTCTCCCCAGCTCAGACAGCAGCCGCTCGTCCACGGCGCGGTAATCCTCCAGCGCCCCCCGGAGCTTCTGCCCCACGCCGTTGGCTCTGGCCTGCAAAAAGACCGCCTTTGCCATGTAAAACCGAATCCAATAGTCCCGGCAGGCGGCATAATCCCCCTCCCGGTAGCCCTGAATGGCCTGCCACAGTCCCAGGCTTCCCTCCTGGATCAAATCCAGCAGGAGCACCCCGCAGCCGACATGGGCTTTGGCAATTTCCAGAACCCGGTGCAGCCCCAGATTGGTCAGCGCTTCCATGGCGCGTTCGTCCGCCGCCGCGCATTTTGCGGCCAGCGCCTGCTCGTCGCCGGAAGCGGAAAGCTGTGCCACCTCTTCCAAGTACAGCCGCAGCGGGTCGTTGGGTTCCAATTCCTTGGGGTTTAAGCCCTTTTCCACCAGCTGCATCTCCTGACGCAGCCGCAGAGCCGCCTCTCCGCCGCCCGACACTTTGGGCAGGTCAAAGACGTTCAGGTTCAGGCCGCCGTCCTCCAATGCCTGTAGGGCGTCCTCCACGACCTGCTCGTTTTCTTCCTCCAGCATGGTCAGAAGGTTGGCGGCCGAAACCGTATCCCCTGCCCGTTTGGTTCGCAGGAAGGCCTCCCAGGGGCTGTCCTCAAAGGAAAAATCCAGATCATTCATTCAAGAAATCCTCCAATCCCAGACTGGTACCCATTTTTTGCAGCTTGTCCATGGCCTGGCGCTCGATCTGGCGCACCCGCTCCTTGGAAATCCCCAGCTTCTTGCCGATTTCTTCCAAGGAGTAGCAGTTGCCGTCCTCCATGCCGAAGTGCAGCCGCAGGATCTGCTGCTGGCGCTCATTCAGCGCCCCCAGAAGCTGATCCATCGTCTTGTCCAGCTCCCCGCGCACCACTTCCTCATAGGGCTGGGGCGCCTGGGCGTCTTCCAGCAGAGATTGCAGGGCGGTACCGTCGTCGTCCCCCGTGGGGACGTCCAGAGAGCAGATGTCCGGCGTCAGCTGGGTCAGTTCCGCCACTTTTTCTTCCGGCAGGCCGCACTTTTCCGCGATCTGGGCGGCGGTGGGTTCCTCCCCCAGCTCCTGACGCAGGGCGGTGCGCACCGCCTCGATCTTCCGCATCCGTTCCGCCGTGTGCAGCGGCACCCGGATGGCGCTGCCGTGGTTCATCAGGCACCGGGTCACGCCCTGGCGAATCCACTTGGTAGCATAGGTGGAAAACCGGTAATCCTTAGTATAGTCAAATTTCCGCGCCGCCACCAGAAGACCGATACTGCCCTCCTGGATCAAGTCCATCAGCGCGACGCCCCGTCCCGCGTACTCTCTCGCAACGGACACCACCAGACGCAGATTGGAATTGACCATCTGGCGAATGGCGCTTTCGTCTCCCTGGGCGCAGCGCATGGCAAGCTCCCGCTCCTCCTCCGGCGTCAGACGGGGATACCGCCGGATCTCGTTTAAGTATTGGCGCACATCGTCCTCGCCGGCACTCACCGGAGAATTCTCTAACAGCTCTGTCATGCTTTCAGTCCTTTTCTTTCCTTCATCCGTTCCTGCACCGCCAGAAGATCGTCTTCCGTCGTCACCTTGGACGCCTGATACTCGCTCTGGATGGTGCGGATGCAGTCCGTCAGCGCCTGCTCGTTCACCGGCCCCTGCTGCCTATGCAGGATGCCCGCCATGTGGGACATCTCCTCCGGCGTCAAGTCCGTCAGCCCCGCAAGGGAGACTTCCAGTCCCTGCTCATAGCGCTGCTTTAACTGGGCGTAAACCCGCCCCAGCAGCTCCGAGGAGAACATCTCCGCTTTCAGGCCGCCGGTACTGTCCAACAGAGCGCTTTCCCGCAGGATCAGCGACAGGAGCATTTCCTCTGCCATAGCGGATTTTATATTGGTGTAGCGGATGTCCCGGCTCTTGGGCTGCAAATTCCGGGCGGGAGACAGGTCGATCTTCTCCTGCTTTTTCTTTTCCTGATAGACCCGCCGCTTCCGCGCACGTTCGATCTCTAAGTGCATGGCATCGACGCTGATTTTCGCGGTATCCGCCACCCGGCCGCCGTAGACGTCCCGCTGGACGGCGCTGGGCAGGGAGCCGATCAGGTCGGCGGATTCCTGCAAATAGCGCACCTT
>CAKTKX010000236.1 GCA_934572365.1 uncultured Oscillospiraceae bacterium | reverse complement strand
AAATTGTAAAAAATATATTTACGGAAAGCAACAGATTTTCAGGTAGAATGAGGCGATGACGTGAAAAAACTCAGTGTTTGTATTTTATTCGGCGGGATGAGCCCGGAGCATGAGGTTTCCCTGCGCTCGGCGGAGTCCGTGCTGAATCACATTGACGAAAGCAAGTATAATCTGTTCCCCGTGGGCATCACGAAGGAGGGCGACTGGATACTCTACGGCGGCAAGGATTATTCCAAGCTGGTCACCGGCGAATGGAGAAGCTGCCCCGAAAACCGCCGTGCGACCATTTCCCCCGTCCGGGGGCAGGGGCTTCTGAGCTTTGAGGGCGACTGCGTGGTGCGGGAGCGCATCGACGTGGTGTTCCCGGTGCTTCACGGGGAGAACGGGGAGGACGGCGCCATGCAGGGACTGCTGCAAATGGCGGGCATTCCCTACGTCGGCCCTCACATTGCCGCGTCTGCCGTGGCCATGGATAAGAGCCTGACCAAGCTGGTGGCAGATCAGGCGGGCGTCCCCCAGGCGGCCTGGCAGCTGGTTCGGGCGGGCGAGCTGGAAAACCATATGGAGAACACCCTGGATTTGCTGGAAAACCGCTTCCGCTATCCCATGTTCGTCAAGCCCGCCGGTACCGGCTCCTCCGTGGGCGTTTCCAAGGTCGGCGACCGGGACGCTCTGCGCAGCGGCCTGCGCTATGCCGGAAAGTACGATAAGAAAATTCTGGTAGAGGAATTCATCAACGGCAAGGAGATCGAAGTAGCCGTCATGGGCAACGATAACCCCATGGTCTCCGTCTGCGGCGAGATCGACTCCGGCGCGGAATTCTACGATTACGACGCCAAGTATCTCACCGAGACCTCCAAGGCCTATATCCCCGCCCGCATCCCCGCCGAGGTGGAGGAAGTGGTGCGGGAGACGGCGGTGAAGGTCTACAACGCCGTGGGCTGCCAGGGCTTAAGCCGGGTGGACTTCTTCGTGACCCACGACGAAAACCGGGTGGTGTTCAACGAGATCAACACCCTGCCGGGCTTTACCTCCATTTCCATGTATCCCAAGCTGTTCGAGGCCAGCGGCGTTCCCTATTCCCAGCTCATCGACGAGCTGCTGCGGCTGGCCGTGGAGGCGTTTCGATGAAGCGGGACGTGGTTCTATCCATCCAGGGTCGTCAGCATTACGGCAGCCAGGAGCCGGAGACCATTGAGCTGGTCACCGAGGGGACGATGGAATTCCGGGACGGCGGCTGGGACATCACCTATGAGGAAAGCGAGCTGACCGGCCTTGCCGGTGTGGTCACCACCTTCCGGGTGGAGCCGGGGAAGGTCATGCTGAACCGGGAGGGCGCGCTGAATTCCAGAATGCTCTTCCAGGAGGGCGTTTCCCACGATTCTTTGTACCAGATGGCCTTTGGCACGCTGATGATCACGGTGAAGGCCACCAATGTATTTTATGACATTGTACCCGACGGCGGTACCATTGATTTGGCGTACCAGATCATCATTGAAAACACCGAAGCCGGTGTGATCGATTATCATTTGGATATTCGGGCGAAATAAAATGCTGCTGACAGCGAATGGAGCGTATCGGTATCGATACGCTCCATTTCTCGTGTCAATATGCGGGTTCAGCCCCTTGGCTCCCCCTCTGGGGGAGCTGTCACCGAAGGTGACGGAGAGGGCTTCCCCTCTCCGTCTTCGCTTCGCTCAGTCACCTCTCCCATAGGGAGAGGCAAGGGGGGCGTGCGGCACACCAACTGCTGTGGAAAGTAAGTCCCTTCATCCGATGCTCCGATAGTAGGTGGAGAAGGCTTCCCGGTCTTTGCTGATCAGCTCGCCGGTTTCCTTACTGTACTTGTTCTTGTAGCTGACGGCGTAGATCACGTCTTCTCGGCTGTCATCGTAGCCGGAGGTCATTTCGATGTAATAATCCTTTTCGTCCGTACCCAGAATCCGCATTTTGACCAGGTCGACCGTGGTTTCCGCTTCGATTTTTACGGGGAAGTGGAAATTGTTGCGGAACTGAAAATCGGTGGTTCCCCAGTTCACGGCGGCGTCCAGCCCCAGAGGAAGATAGGCAATCGTAGCGCCGTGGCAGGAGCGGGCGACGACTTCCAGGTCGGCAAGCAGCACGCAGTTGTACAGCGTGCTGGAACCCTGACACACGCCGCCGCCAATGGCGTCGGTCAGGCGGTTGCCGGAGTAGGCGGGGGCGGGCTTGTAGCCCTTTTCCGCCGTGCGCTCGCCCAGGGTTTCATTGTAGGAGAAGGTCTCTCCCGGCTGGACGACGACCCCGTTGAGGGCTTCACAGAGCAGACGCAGATTGGTGTTGCGGTTTTCGTTGTCGCCGTGCTTGGTTTCGCAGGAACCCAGAACATCCCGGAAATAGACCGCGTCCCCCAGGATTTCCGGCTCCACAAACGTCATGGGAACGGAGACGGTTTCCCCGGGCTTGGCCTGCGCCAGCGCCTCTTTTGCTGCGTCCAGATCGAAGGAATAGCCATAGGAGCCGGGGACGAACCGGTATTCCGTCATGTCCAGAGAATCGTCAATGGGGGCGGTGCAGATTTCATCGTAAATGGCATCCAAGTCCAGCTCCGCGGGGGCGGATTCCGCAGGGATGTCCACGGTGACGCGGTATTC